>JAEUHE010000203.1 GCA_016793885.1 Verrucomicrobiales bacterium | reverse complement strand
CCGCTAGTTCTTCTAGGGTGGCGTTCTCAGCATTCGGATGTACCTCGAGCGCGCGCAACACTCAGGTTCAACCATAACCCGGCAAAAAGTACCAGTTTTATTTTCAACTATTTCGGAAATCTTTTTTGGCAATCGCTATATAAACCTCGTCGGACCGCTTCGCGGTCAAATCTCGCCCTACCGCCGTGACGATGTGGAGTGGGGTGAGTCCTCTCCAAATCAAGAGTCGTCTATCTTCCTGCACGCAGTGCCTTCTAGCAGCAAACGCCCGCGGCGTTTGCTGCTAGCGCCACTCCAGCAGCGTTTCGAGGTAGCGGGCGGATCCGTCGCGGAGCCAGCCATCGAGCTGAGCTTGATCCTTCAGTTGCTGGCCGCGCACGCGCGGGACGTGCATGAAACCACAGCTGACTTCCGGCAGAGCCGTGAAGTCACCCCATAGCTTCTCAAACTGCATGACGGGAAACACGTCTTCCTGCCCATGCCCCCATCGTTTCTTCACTTCCTTCAGGGTCATGTAGGTGGGCATCTTGGCGGCCAGGCTTCGGATCGCCGCCGTGACCTTGGCGTCGTCCTCCAGATCCTCCCGACTGAGCCCAAACACCTTCAGTAGCCCATCCAAGGAAATCCATGTGGTCATGCTGTTGTAGTAGGACAGCTTGAACTCCTCTTCCTCGCGCGGCATGGCGAGGCCTTCCACCAATCGCACTCGCCCGTTCACCTTGGCGAGGCCACCCCCACGGTCGTCGATACGACGTGAGATCACCTCGAAACTGAGGCAGTGACCTGATCGGATATGATGTCCCAGCAGCAGAGGATCTAACTGAGCACCGAGCGTATCCACGTTGTGCAGCAGTAAGTATTTGAGCTGCGGCCGTTCCCGCAGCAGGCGGACAAGCAAGCCATTGCGAAACAGGTTCGCCACCTCATACCAATGTCCCACTGGATGCATGCATTGCAGCGGGAGGTTGTCCGTGTATTCGGTCGCTTCCCCGTTGCTCCGCGCCCACTGAATGAGGGCCGCGCGCAGGCTGTCGCGGACCTTCTGCTGCTGCTCGTCCAGCCGCTGCTGAGGCATCTCTTCCCAGGCGAAGCGCAGATCGCGTTCGGTAGGAATCAACCGCCAGCCAACCGCTCGCCCCGGCGACAGGTGAACTGGGCCGGCATAGCCGTAGTTTTTCTCGCGTTGGAGATATTCCGCGATCGGCTCATGCGTGAGATAGCTCGTGCTGAACAGATGTGGAATCGGGGTTCCAAATTGGCGGCTGACTTTGCGGCTCTTGGCGAGGTGAGTTTCGATGAAGGTGCGGTGACGTCCCGACAGCTTGCAGAAGGGGTGCAGGGCTTTGCACACTCCCGCACCCTGCGTCCAGCGGCTTCCAGCGCCGGCTGCGAGCGTCAGGACAGCAACCTCGCCCTGTCGCAAGGTTTGCTCTCCCAGCGAGGCGAGTTCAGCCTGTTCCGCCTTTTCTGACGCGGGGGCGGCGCTGGTAAAATGGACAAGATCGTCATCCGCCAGATCCTCGATGACGGCATCGGCGCGCAAACGGTTTTGTGCCAGGCCGATCCTCCCCTCGCGAAGGTCCTGACGGATTTGCTCGTGCTGGGTGCGATCGAATCCATGCTCCGAGAGCAGGTCCGCCAATGACCCGCCCTGGTGGGTTTCCGCCTTGCCGCGCGGCAGCAGCACATCGAAGAGCGTCTTCACCAGTCCGCTTAACTCGGGGCTGCGGCGCGCCGCCGAACCCAGTCGATCGAGCTCGCTGCGTCGAGCGGGCGACAGGGATTGCCGATCCTGGCGAAGCAGCGGAGGCACGACCAGAGTGTAGTATCCCGCCGGCATCAAGGCATCGGAACCCTGCAGCAAGGCGGCGGTAGTTCCGGCCTCGTTGACAGCAAAATCATACACGACAGGTTCCATTGCGAAGGGGAGGGCATGGTGCAGTTCCCGCTTCGTCCGTGTCATGATCTCCTGGAGACGCTCCTGCGCCTCGGCTTTGCGGCCCGGCTTGAAAATGAATCCCATTCCGCCGCCACTCATGCCGCCCAGCATCCAGAAACCGAGAAAGTCCGCGCCGAAGGCCTCCTGCGTTCGCTCGATGAGAAGTTCAGTGTAATAGGTGGATGCCCACGGGATGATCGTTTGGATGGGCTCTCGGAAGTTTCGCGTGGTGGCGGCTCCCAGCGCGGCAATGTCACCTCGCTTCAGAGCGGAGAGCACCTCATCCAGCACCCCGAGGGCATCGAGTCGACCGCGCCATTCCGCTTCCGAGCGAAGCAGGTATTTTTCGGTCACCATCTCGAGGATCGGTCCAACATTTTGTGCCATCCCCCCGTGCACCAACACGAGCGACTCTTCCAGTCGTCGGCGGGTTTCGGGTGAACACTCCTCCTGGGTGAGGATGCGGTGTTGCGGCATAAGCCGTCCCCGGCTGACGCCGAACTCAGGGTCGCCTGGTTCCGCCGCGACTCCTTCAATCAGTTTCATGCCGGGCCAAACCCCGCCACTATCCTGCCACCCACCGCCCGACCCTCCCAACCATTCGCCGAGCAGGGCGCGGGCGAGCACGAGGCGGCGTTCCGACTCCTCGAGCGGGCCGGTGAGGGAGGTCGCCTGCCCGGTGGCGCGCATGCACACCGAGACCAGGGATCCAAGCAGGTTGGTCGAAACCGCGAGCCGCGAGCCCTTCGGGATGTCGTTGACATTCGAGACGATTTCCAAGCCCCGTCCAGGGCCGAGCAAATGGCCCAGCAAGTCCTGCAAGCTCTGGCCGCTTCCCTCGACCCCAGGCGGCACGATGCCCGACGCGATCACTGCCGCCTTGAGCAAACCCAAATAGTCCTTGGCGAAGTCGAAGACTTCAGACAGCGCGGAGATATCGGCCGACGACCGGAGATCGACGGAGGTGAGGCGCAGCACCGGCTCCTCGATCACGCGCAGCCAGGCGCTGACCGGGGGGCGGGCGGAGGCGTCGCGGCCGTGGACCCCCAGGTCGACGGACACATTCAAGACCTTGGCTCCCTCGGGAAAATCCATCCCAAGGAAAAAGATGTCGCTCCACGCGCTGTGGGTCAGGTCCATGCGCACCGGGGTTAGCTCACGCAGGATCGGGAATGCGCCGTCGGCGTCCCGTTGCAGCAGCTCGGGGCGGATGCGGAGCGGCTGGTCGGCGGGATGACCCATGCGGAACATCCATTGATTACCCCGCACATTACGAACGCTGCGACGGACCTGGTCAGCCAGGGTTTGGAACGTCAGGCGTTGATACGCCACGGCGAGGGCACTGAAGATAGGATCATTGGGTCCCAGTTTCTCCTGGGCCCGAAGGAAGGTGTCGATGGCCTCCTCGAAGCGCCTTTGCAGCAGCTGATCATAGCCGGCGAAGGGGATCCATCCGGTGCTGGCGCCCGGTCCGGCTGACTGGTGTCCGGAGTGGGGGGGGAGCTTGGCCGGGAGGTGGAAACGGTGGATGGCGTACAGGAACGCCAGCGCCCGAACACGTTCGTATAGATTTTCCGAGCGACGTCGGAATTGGTCCAGCGACCTGGTTTCTTCGAGCAGTTCGGCCAGAGACCATCGCGCGCACCAGCCGTCCAGGGATTGGTTCCGCACGGAGGCCTCCGGGGAGATGATGAGGTCGATCAGGTGGTGCATGAAGCGGCTCGGAGAGCGTCAGGTTTTTCGTTGAGCCAGGAGTTCAACGAGCCCGCTGAGGACTTCGTCCCGATCGTTGCCGGCGAGGGCCAAGGCGAGTTGGGCGGTAAGCAGCCCGTACTTGGCTCCGATGTCATACCGGCGTCCTTGAAGTTCGCACGCCAGGTAGCGCTCCTGTCGGGCCAGTTTGGCGAGGGACGGGCTCAGGGTCAGTGGTCTGCCTGGCTCGAGGGTGCTGATGCCCGCTCCGAGCAAATCCATGACACTGGCGGTGAGAATGTGCATTCCGAAGAAACACAGGTAGTGGCCTGCCCGCAGGCCCGGAACGATGAGTTCCTGTTCTGCCTTGGTCGGCGTTGGCTTCTCGAGAACCTGGGAGATTTCGAACAGACCCGTGCGTCCCGCCAGCAGCCGCCCTCCGACGGCCCCATAGTAGGGCAGCTTGCTTTCGTGGGTGGCCTGCACTGCGGACACGGCGCAGTTCTCGCTCTGGGCGACCTCGACCAGTTGCTCCGCGCACCGGCGGTTCTGCCCGCTGACGCAAAGGTGATCGGCCACCAGGAGCAAGAACGGTTCACGTCCCGTGAACTGGTGCGCGCAATGCACCGCATGGCCGTAGCCCAGCGGACGATCCTGGGGAACGAACACGAGACGTTTGCCGTGTTCCCCCGCCGCCGCCGCATAGGCCGCCTCATCGCCCGGATGGATCACGATGCAGATCTCCTCCGCTCCGGCGTGAAGAATCTCCTCGATGAGGATCTTAAGGGCGGTCTTGGACCCGCCATCGCGATCCACCAGCGTCTGCAAGGGCAGCGTGCGCTGGCTCTTACCGGCGGCAGTGATGACGGCCTTGTGGATTTTCATAGGCGGCTTGGGCTCCAAACAGTCGCGGCATGAACCGGTTTTAGCCGGCCTCAGGGAGCGTGGGTGACCTTATGGTTCGAGAGCTTGAGCGCCCATTCGATGCCGCCTAGGATGTGTTTCTGATAGATGGGATTCTCCCACACGTCCTCGCGATGTCCGAGCGAGGTGTAGAAAATGCGGCCTTTCCCGAAATTTCGGCTCCAGGCAATCGGGTAGTCTCCCGGCTTCTTGTCGTTGGGGTGCTTGTCCAATCCGAGCACGCCGGAGACCCGGGCTCGTTCGAAGCTTTTCATGATGTAAATCTCATCGTGGACCGTCCAGGACGGTCCCAGGTGACGGCAGGCCGGGTGTTTTGGATCCTGATTGAGACAGTCCACGGTCGCCTGAGCGCCATGGGTGAGGAATTCCCCGCCCAGCATGTCGACGAACGGGCGGAATCCGTGGAACGTGTCGGAGGCCGAGTGCATTCCGATGAACCCTTTTCCGGAGTGGATCCAGTCGATCAGAGCCTGGTTGTCGGGGAGGGGCAGATCGCCGGTAGTGTTGACGAAGACCACCGCGTGGTATTTTCGGAGCG
This sequence comes from Verrucomicrobiales bacterium, assembly GCA_016793885.1. Classification (NCBI taxonomy): domain Bacteria; kingdom Pseudomonadati; phylum Verrucomicrobiota; class Verrucomicrobiia; order Verrucomicrobiales; species Verrucomicrobiales bacterium. Next base: position 110,972 of record JAEUHE010000203.1, on the reverse strand, counting down.
ATTTGCGAGACAGCTTTTTAAGCGCCTCCGTCTGCGCCTCCCGGAACGCCTGGAGTTTCGCCTCGTATTCCTTCTGTTTGGCGGGGAACGCGGCCTCGGCTTCTTTATGCTTTCCCAGGTCTTCAGCCTTTGGGTTCTTGGGCAGCGACGGCTTTCTCGGAGCCTGAGGCTCATTCGGAGGCTGTTGGACGAAATCCACAGTGAACATGCCGGTGTCCTTCGCGAGTTGGGTGAGCACCTTTTCCGCTGTGGGGATGGAGCTGTGACGGAAACCGGTGGTGACCGTGACCACGAGGAGCTTTTTGGGGGCGGCGTCCAGCAGTCCGACCAGTCCGGGACAGAGAGCGAGGTAGATGGACCACTTCAGTAGGGAGCGTAGAGAACTTTTCATATTGATCTTGTGCGTGGGAAGCTAGAGGGAAATCAGCGGGTTGAAAAGGAAAGGATGGATTTTGGGGTGTCAAAGTTGGCTCGTGATGCGGAGGAAGTCCCGGTTCCAGACTTCCGGCGTGACATTCTGCTCGAGCCAGGTTCGGCCTGCCTGGCCGAGTCGTTGAGACTCCGCGGGGGTCAGGGTGGTCAGGGCCTTGAGCCAGGCGGGGGCGTTGCCTGGGGGGAGGAGACGCCCGGTTTTCCCATCCAAGATGATTTCCTTCATGCCCCCCATGTCGCTGGCGAGAATCGTCTTTCCCCGTTCATAGGCTTCGTAGGCAACCGTGCTCAAGGGCTCCGCCCAGAGGCACGGAAACACGATGGCCCGGCAGGTTGAGATGAGTTCCTGTTTCTGAGCGCCTTCGATCTGGCCGACCCAGCGAACGTTGGGCGGCGATTGACTGCGAAGCTCGTCCGCAAGGGGGCCCTGGCCGGCCATCACCAGGGTGATGTTCTGTAACGCTGGGTGGCGCCAGAGGTCCACGATGAAGCGCACGCCTTTGGGCTCCACCATGCGGCCGAGGAATAGAAAGTGTCCCTCATCTTGATTGCTGGTTGACGACGTCGTTAGGTGCCATGAGTGTCGGACGCTGTGGAGGCGCTCAGGGAACCAGCCCGCCTGGGCGAAGATACCTCGCATCTCGTCGCTCACCGCCACCCAAGCCTTGACGGAGTCAAAGTCGCCGCGGCGGCGCGCCAGCGCGTAGGAGGCGGCCAGCCAGCTGGTCATCAGGCGGCCATTCCAACTGCCGGCGATCGACTCCTTCACGGCTTTCCAAGGATCGTCTGGCGCCAACTTCTGGGTTCCGGCGTAAAGAGCCCCCCCGACACTGATGGGGCGATAATTGTGCAGCCACTGGACGATGGGCACCTTGAGTTCCAGGGCGCGTCGGTAGACTCCCATCGAAACGACGGGGATCACGTTGTGAAGCAACCACAGGTCAGCGGATTCCTTTTCGTGCAGGGCCTGTAACTCATCCAGCACGGCTGAATTGTTCCAGAGGAGGAACGGCTGTTTCCATCGGGGCGGAGCGCCTGGCTTTTTCCATTCTTCGGAGGCTCGCCAGAACCGAATCACCCGATGTCCTCCGGAGACGAGATCTTCGCCGATCCGTCCCACGGATTTCTCCTCCCCGCCGGGAAGGAGGTAACGGTTGAAAATCTGGATGATGCGCAACGGTCGAGCCTGGCTCATGTCGAGATGACCCTAACAGTTCGCATCAGAATGGAAAGCCTGTTGCGGAGGGGGCGAAGCGGTCCCACGAGGTTTATAGTTCTGATTTCCGCTCGAGCCTTGATGGGCGCCAGGTGGTCCAAAGGGGAAGGGGCTGGGTCGAGGAGGGCTGATGGGGTGATGGTCGTCTGGTGGCCCTCGCGGAGTTGCCCTCTTGTTATCCTGAGCCTGGGGCAGGAGTGGGCTCGAGCGAGATCAGAACTATAAGCTCAATCGGATCGATCCTCGATCAAGTCCCGCCCTACCGCCGTGACGGCCCGTGGCGCCCCCTTGGCTAGGCCGCTTGCTTGAGCTTCTTGGATGAGAGAACGGCGGCGCGGTTGCGCAGGAGGGTGGACATGGCCTTGACCGTTAGTTCAAAAAACATGAACGGCTTGGCGATCAGATCCGTGCCACCGCTGAGCGTGGAGCGGACTCGGCTTTTGAAATCGGTCATGCTGGTCACGAAGATCACGGGAGTCTTCTGGTTGACCAGCTGGGCGCGGATCTGAGTGCAGAGGTCAAACCCGTTGAGCCCAGGCATCTGCACGTCGAGAAAGATCAAGTCGTAGGGTTGAGAGGTGGCCAGCTTGAGCGCTTCCTGAGGGTCTGCGGTATCGGTCGCGCGAAGATGTCCCTTCTCCAAGGCAAATGTTACGGCTCGTCGCGAGAGCATCTCATCATCGACCACGAGGATGGCGGGTGGGGGATCTTCGAGCAAGTTGTCCTCGATGCGGTGCACAAGGAGCTCCGTGAGAACATCGACCGTGTCCGCCGTCGTCCTCTGAATGGATGCGTTGTAGTTCTTCGGTTTTTCGGAGAGTTCTCGGAGGAGCACCTCGAACGCAGCGCTTAAGTCGGCCGCGGGCTGAAAGCCGGCAAACCCTGCATTGGCCCCGATACCTCTCACCTGCCGATGAAGCTCCTCGAGCATCCCCGATTGACTGGCTTCGTTCGCTGCCTTAGCGAGCTCGGAGAGGTTGTAGCGCAGCTGAGTGATGGATTTGTCGACCGTTTGCAGAAAGTCCTGTTTCAGGCGTGCGATATCCGGCGCCGGGGCTTCCGACTGTTTATGGATCTGTGCGGTGGACGGAGTTGAGGGGCGATTCGATCGGCTTCGGTCTCGGTAGATTATTTCCGTCGCTGCGGAAGATCCGGCTTCCGGCGCGGGGAGCGGTGAACTGAAGCCTTCCCAAGACGGATTCCCCATTGGAACGATGTTGCCTTCGTTCCGCGGCGCGGTGTTCGCTGCAACCGGCGTGGAAAGTGTGGGGCTGGACAAGCTCCCGGTCGTTGCGCTGGCCGCGGAATCACCCCGGCGGACAAAGGCCGTGGCCAGCGGTGCGGGCGCTCCGGGAACGCTCGCGGCCAGGGCTTCGAGCAGCTGGCGCGAGGTGAGAGTGGACTTGCTAAAGACGAAGTTGGCGCCGGAGTTACGCGCCACCTCCACCATGTTGGGAATATAGGCGTTGGTGAACACGAGCACGGGCACCCCCGCCAGAGAGCTGTCCGAGCGGATCCTTTGGAGCAGCTCCACGCCACTCGTGTGTGGCAGCATGATGTCCAGCAGGATTGCATCCGGTTTAAAACTTTGAACCGCCGCCAGCCCGCTCGGCCCATCGACCGCCACCTCCGCCTGGTAACCTCGGTTGTTGAGCAGGTTCCGATAGACCGTCGCTACGATCTGATCGTCTTCGATGATGAGAATCCGCTTCTTCATACGCTAAGAGATTGAATCAAGCAGCGAGCTTTCGTCGTTGCTCCGCGAGGTAGATTTTGGTCCTTCCGAATTCCACCGGCAGCAGCTCGGAGACCTGCCGCGCCGCGTGGAGGTTTCCGCTGTTGAGGAGCTGTTCTATTTGCTTAAACGGGGCGCTCATGGCGTCCATCCCGCAGGTTGCGCTGGCCCCGGCGGCGGAGTGGGAAATCCGGATCGACTGCTCCACTTCATTCGATTCCAGCATCAGGCGCAGCTTCTCCAAATTTGAAGTGGTTTGGGTGACGTAGACCTCAATCAATTCGTCCAGTTGAGTGAGGTCGCCCGCTGCAAAGTCCATCAAGCGGTCCATGTTCACCGGTGGGACGAGCGAGGCTGATGGTGCCAGGCCGGGGGCGTTGCGCGGAAGGGGGGCCGCACCGGACCCTGCTGGGGTGGTCGGCGAGGACAATCGATCGGGCGCCGCCGTTATCGTCGTCTGGGATTGCTCGGCCCCTGGCGTCGAGATCGGAAGCCCATCGACGAACAATTGCTTTCCGAAGAGTTCGATGAGGGTCTGGATCTTAGCGGGTTGAATGGGCTTGGGAATGTACTCGTCCATGCCGGCGCCGAGACATTTCTCGCGATCCCCGGGCATGGCATTGGCCGTCATGGCGATGATGATAATCTTTCGATCGTAACGCGAATCCCTGGGCGTTGCCGTCTGGCGTTGGCGGATGCGGCGAGTGGCTTCCAGCCCATCGAGTTGGGGCATTTGCAGGTCCATGAACACCAGGTCGAACGCTTGCTGTCCGACCGCCTGCAGGGCCTCTTCGCCATTGTTGGCCACCTCGGTCTTGTAGCCCATCTGGGACAGCAGGCGGCAGGCGACCTTGAGATTGATCGGGTTGTCGTCGGCGACCAGAATTTTGAAGGGGAACCTTTTGGCAAGCTGGGTGTCCATCGATGGGACGGCGGGGGAGCTGACGACGGATGCGGGGCGAGGCGCCGTGGTGGCCGGCGCGCAAACTCGAAGCAGGGCCTCTTCGAGCTGCAGCGGTTTGACCGGCTTCGTCAGGCAGGCATCAAAGACTTCATTCGCCCCCTGCAGCAGTTCGTCGCGCGGGCCGATGGAGGTAAGCAGCACGATGGGCATGGCGCGTCGGGAGGGCATCTTACGGACCTCGGCGGCGAGGCGCATGCCATCCATTTCCGGCATGAGCATGTCGAATAGGGCAATGTCGAAGGGTTGATTGCTTTTCAGAAGCGTGAGGGCTTCGCTGGGGCGCGAGGCTAGCACCGTCTGCATTCCCCATCGGCCGCCCAGCAGGCTGAGGATGCGGCGGTTCGTCTCGTTGTCGTCCACGACCAGCAATCGTTTGCCGATGAGGATCTCGGGAGGTGGCTTGGGCGTCGGCGCCGCAACCTGCGCCTCGGGAAGGCAGACCTTGAAATGAAACGTGGAGCCTGAGCCTTCCACGCTTTCGGCCCAGATTTGCCCGCCCATGAGCTCCACCAACCCCTTGCAGATCGCGAGTCCCAAGCCGGTTCCGCCGAACCTTCGGCTGATCGACGTGTCGGTTTGGGTAAAGTTTTGGAAGAGGAGGCCTAGCTTGTCCTTGGGAATGCCGGTTCCGGTGTCGCGCACTTGAAAGTGGAGATCCCAGTTGCCGCTGCCTTGGGCGGTTCGACTGGCGAAGACTTCGACGCTGACCTCGCCCTTTTCCGTGAACTTGATCGCATTCCCGACCAGATTGGTAATCACCTGGCGGAGGCGCAACGAATCTCCCCGCATATGCGGCAATCCGTGTTCCTCGATGATGTAGTTGAGGTCGAGGCGTTTTCTCGAGGCTTGGGCTGCAAGCAAGTCGAGGGCTTCTTCGATGCACTGCTGGAGGCTGAAAGGCTGCCGTTCCAGCTCAAGCTTGCCGGACTCGATCTTGGAAAGGTTGAGAATGTCGTTGAGGATGGCCAGCAAGGTCTCACCACTGCTGCGGATGGTGTCCAGACAGTCCCTTTGCTCGGCGTTGAGCGGGGTCTGGAGCAGGATCTCAGTCATCGCGATGACGCCATTCATGGGCGTGCGAATCTCGTGGCTCATGTTGGCCAGGAAGTCCGACTTGGCTCGGGCGGCTGCCTCCGCCTCTTCGCGGGCGGCTTCGAGCCGACGATTCAGGTCCATCAAAACATCCACCCGTTTCTTACCACGGAGGATGGCCTGGATGCGTGCGTTGAGCTCGGAGAGATCGATTGGCTTGGTGAGAAAGTCGCAGACGCCGAGTTCAAACCCGCGCAGCTTGTCGGCCAGATCCTTGCGGGCGCTCAGGATGAGAATGGGAGTTTGGGGCGTGGGCAGCAGCACGCGGATCCTTCGCAGCAGCTCAAAGCCGTCGATGTCGGGCAGCCCGAGATCCAGGATGACCATCTCGTAGGGCTCTCGGCTGAGCAGTTGGACGGCTTCCTCCCCCGTTTTGGCCAGATCCAGGGTGATTTGGGAATCCCGCACAGCACCCTGAATGATACTAAGCCACTCCGGTTCATCCTCGACCAAAAGAACTCGTCGTGGCCGGTTTTCGGCTCGTTGAGGCACAGACATGTCGCAAATGTGTTGATCTGAAACGCTAACGACTCACTTCCATGTGCAGAAAGTCCTGCACCTGAAGGAACTCCTCTTTCAGAGGTTCCAGCAGTGGTTTAGCGGCAGATAACTCACCTGCTTTAGTATGTTTTTCAATGGAGTTGCACAGCGCTGCGAGACGGCGTGCCCCCAGGTTGCTGGCGCTCCCTTTCAGGGCGTGGGCGGCGGCGGTGGCTTTGTGGGCGTCGTCGGACTGCAAGGATTCTTGGAGCGCCTGAATTCGTGCGTGGCTGTCGCGGAGAAAGAGATCGACGAGCTGTCTTAGGGGGTCCGGCTGGTCGGGCTCTCGCAGGGTGCGAAGGCCCTCGATGACCGACAGATCCATACGCTCCTCCCCGGGGAGCGCGACCTGTTCCTCGGCGGCGGGCAATCCCGATCCCAGCGACGTGCCCAGCTGATGCTGAACGCGCGCGAGCAACCCGCCGAGCGCATCCAACTTCAGCGGCTTGCTCAAATAGTCGTGCATGCCAGCGCTCAGGCAGCGCTCCCGGTCTCCGGTCATCGCGTTGGCAGTGACGGCGATCAGCAGCGGATCAGACTTCAACCGCGGATCCCCTTGCTGCCGGAGCTGGGTGATCTGTCGGGCCGCTTCATAACCGTCCATCTCGGGCATCTGACAATCGAGGAGGACAATGTCATAGGGCTTTTGTTCCAACGCAGTGAGCACCTCATGTCCATTGGCGGCGATGTCGGCGGCGTAACCCAGGGACTTTAGCATGCGGGCCGCCACCTGCTGATTCACCGGATTGTCCTCGGCGAGGAGGATACGAAGTGGCGAGGGCGGGACGAGGCCTGGCGAGACAGAGACATGATCCGCGAGCTTGGCCTGGGGTGCGGGCAGTGCGACCTCGGAGGTTTCTGGAGGTGTCAGGGGCTGAGTGAGGGCGCTTCTGAGGGCGTCCGCCAGACGAGTCCGTTTGACCGGTTTAACGAGGCAGAGGCTGACCCGATGCGAGTACATCACGGCTGGGTCGAGTCGGCAGCCCAGGGGCGTCATGACCACCAGACGGATGTTGTCGGTGCCTGGTTTGGTGTGAAGCGCCTGGATCAGGGACAAGCCGTCCATCTCCGGCATCTCGAGATCCAGCAGCACGAGTTGGGGAGCATTCCCGCCTTGGGCGGCTTTTTCGAGCTCGGCCAGAGCGAGCGTGGCGCTGGTAAACGTAGCAACGTCCAAGCCGAGCTCGGTCGCATAGGCGTGGAGCACTCGTAGGGTTCCCTCGTGGTCATCGATGGCGACGAGGCGCTTGCCGGCCAGCGTTTCCAGGTTGGACTGGGTCGGCCCGCTCCCGGCTCCCTCGGGAACTGTGAGCGTGATATCGAACCAGAACGTCGATCCCTTTCCGACTTCGCTTTCAAATCCGATGTGGCCGTCCATCAATTCGACGATCTGCTTGGAAATGGTGAGTCCGAGGCCGGTTCCACCGAACTTTCGCGTGGTGGACCCATCCGCCTGCGTGAAGGCCTGGAAGATGATGGGGCGAGCCTTTTCGGAGATGCCAATCCCGGTGTCGCGGACCTCGAACCGGAGCCGGGCCTTGGTTCCGGTCTGCTGTTCCATGGCGACCTGGATGTTGACCTCGCCGTTCCGGGTAAACTTGACGGCATTGCTGAGCAGGTTCATGAGCACCTGCCGGATGCGGACCGGATCGCCGGTCACCGTTCGCGGGACCGAGGCGGCAATCTGGCAGACCAGTTCGTTCTTTTGGTTGCGGGCGGCCTGGGCCAGCATTTCGGCCGTCCCTTCGATGGTTTCGACCAGATCGAACTCGGTCTGCTCCAGGGTGAGCTTGCCGGCTTCGATTTTGGAGAAGTCCAGGATGTCATTGATCAGGCGGTTTAACGCCTCGGCACTGTCGAAGATGGGTTCGAGCAGCTCCCGCTGGTCCTCGGAGAGCCGGCCGGCCAGGAGCATGCTGGCGTTGCCGATGATCGCGTTGAGCGGCGTGCGAAACTCGTGGCTCATGTTGGCCAGGAACTGCGCCTTCACGCGCGCCGATTCGAGCGCGGCTTCACGGGCTCCCTCACGGGCCTTCTCGGCGAGCTTCCGCGCGGTGATGTCCTCGACGCTGCCCTCGTAGTAGAGGAAGTTGCCGCGAACGTCAGTCACGCTGCGAGCGCTTTCCGAGATCCAGATCACATTCCCGTTCTTCTTGTAGATTTCGGATTCGAACCCGGTGACCCCGCCTTTTTCCCGCATGAGCCGCCTGAATTCCTCACGTCGGTTAGGATCGACATAGAGCTGGTGCTGAATGTCGGTCATGGCCGAGATCAGCTCCTCCTTGGAGTCGTAACCGTAGATGGCCGCCAGAGAGCGGTTGGCGCTGAGGTAATGGCCATCCAGGGTGGTTTGGAAAATACCTTCGACGGAGTTCTCGACGATGTTCCGGTAGTTTTCCTCGGTTTGCCGCAGAGCCTGCTCGGTCTTTTTGAGCTGGGTGATGTCCCGCGACAAACCGATGATGCCCGTGATGTTGCCGCGGTGGTTGTAGATCGGGACTTTGGTGACGGCCGACCAAACCTCCTGGCCCTGGGCATCGCCGTGCTGCTGGACCTTGTTGATGAGAGGCTCGCCGGTGGCGATGATGCGCTGCTCCTCCTCAAAGTAGCCTTGGGCAAGGTTCGCGGGGTAGTAGTTGAAATCCGTTTTTCCGATCACTTCCTCCGGACGGTTGAATCCCAGGCTGCTGAACATGGATGCGCTGCAGCGGATGAAGCGCGATTGGACGTCCTTGAAGAAAATTCGGTCGGGGATGTGGTCGAGCAGTGCTCGAAGCAGATCGCGTTCATGAGCCAGCTGCTGCTCGGTGCGACGTTGCTCGGTGACATCCCAGAAAATCCCCTGCACCCCGACCACCTGGCCGCGGGCGTCGATCAGCGGTGTTTTGACGACTTGAACAAACCCCTTGCTGCCGTCGGGGCGGAGATGTTCTTCAACGGCCTCGAAGGGTTGGCGGGCAGCGATGACCCGCTCGTCGTCCGCATGGTATTTGCGGGCCAGTTCGGGAGGGAAGAAATCGGCGTCGGTTTTGCCTCGGATCTCCTCGAGGCTGCGGTTGAGCTCGGTGCAGAAGTTTCGGCTGGCGAAGGTGAACCGGCCTTGAAGGTCCTTGCGGATGATTCGTTGGGGCAGGCTCTCAACCAGGGCTTGGAAAAAAGCCTCGGACGTTCGCAAGGCGTCCTCCGCCCGGCGCTGATCCTCAAAGATGCGGGAGAGCTGCACCAGGTGGCGGCGTAGCTCGAGCTGGGTCATCACCTGCCGCGCCACGATTTTGAGGGTTTCCAGGGTGGAATCCGGCAGCGTGATAGGCTCCAGAAACTTGATCTCCAGGGTCCCGATCGCCATCCCATCCATGGTCAGCAGCGGAACCCCGTAGTAGGCGCGGATGTGGGGTTCCTCCAGCACCAACTTCAGGTGGCGGAAGCGGGGGTCGCGGACCGTATCCGGAACGCGTAGCACCTCCGTTTGCTGGATGGTGATGTTGGCAAAGGAATCTTCCCTGGGCAGTTCGACCGGGGAGAAGTTCTGTCGCGACTTGAACCAAACCCGGCGATCATCGATGAAGGAGATGGCCGCGATGGGGGCACCCGCGGTATGCATGGCCAGCCGGCTCAGTTCGTCGAACGCGAGCTCGGGCAGGGTGTCGAGAATCGAGTAACGCTTCAGCGCGTTCAGCCGCTTCTCTTCATTGGGTGCGGATAGTTGTTGGCTCACACGGAGTTAGGAACCAGGGCTCAACGTCCCTGATCCACGGGACAGTTTCCCGCCTGCCCCTGCGTTTTGGCAAGTGTTGACTTGCAGAAGCTGCGGTCTCAGGAGACGGTATCGGTCGATTTCGTCTATGCCAAAAGTCACCATTTTGCCCACCGGAGTATCCGCCGAGGTTGAGCCGGGGGAGCTTCTATTGGAAGCGGGAGAGAAGGCCGGCATCGAGATGGAGGCAGGTTGCTTCAATTGCTCGTGCGGCACCTGTGTCATCGAAGTGGTTAGTGGCCTGGAAAATCTCGAGGAGCCTACGCCGGAGGAGTTGGACGTGCTGGACCAATGGAACAAGGATCCGGAGAAGTTCCGACTGACCTGCTGCGTTCACATCAAGACAGGCGATGTCGTGCTGAGGCAGCACCACTAGCAGCAACCACCGACAGGCGGACTCGGGCTGATCTGCACGATCCGTGGGTTCTCACTGATTTAGTGCTCCTCCGCGCTCTCCGCGCCTCCGCGAGAGATTCCGGCGGTCCTTCCGAGTCGGGGGAGGGATCTTTTCTAGCGGAGGCGCGGAGAGCGCGGAGAGGAAAGAGTTCATGGAGAGGACGTCGAACCTTCAATGCTGTTCGTATAATTAATCATAAACCATTTACTTTCAAAGTGTTGTGTGGTTATTTGACTCGAGCGCTTTGATTTTCTTCCCGGAGAACAGCGCATTTTTGAAAGAAAGGCTCTCGTGCTAACGTAACAGGTGTGGGGTCTGTGGATTCCCGCCTATGAAACAAGAACCGAAGAAAAGCCGGGTGCTGATTGCCGATGCGAACGATCGCATGCGCCTGATGCTGCGTTCGACTTTGTCGGATTTGGAGAGTGAGTTCCTGGAGGCGCGCGGAAGTGAGGCTACTCTTCGCGCGGTGCGAGAGCATCAGCCGGACTGGGTGCTTCTGGAAGTTAATTTGCGTCCCAGGGGAGGACTGCCTTTGGCGGGCATTATTCGACAAGAATGCCCGGCGGCGAAAGTGATTATGGTGACCAACTGTGACGAGCCGGAGGTGAGGAACAGCGCGCGGCAGTTGGGTGTGTTTGGCTACGTGTTGAAAGATGATCTGCTCGAGGTGAGAAAGCTCATTCAATCGGAAAACCGCCGTGCCCGACCTGCCCGTTCTGATCATGCCTAACCTTGCTTTTCTGCCGGAAGACCTTGCCCCCGGAGATCGGCTCAAGCAGCCCTTAGATCCCCGGGAACTGACCCTGGTTCGCATCGGTGCTCCTGATCATCCTGATTTCGACGAGGCCTACCAGTTGCTGTGGGATGAATTTGGGGCCCTTCATGAGATGGAAGATCGGACGGTGATTCTGGAACGATTGCGCTGGCAGCCAGTGCACCCGGCGGAGGGTCGATGGCTCCGCTACGAGATGGTGTTGGTGCGGCGCGGCGGTCGTTCCATTGCCGTGCGCGACCAGGTGGCGGTCATCACCTCTGATTTGGGCGACGCCCGCTGTTTGGTGCACCTGTCTCACGTTTGGGTTCATCCCGAGTGGCGTCGGACTGGCCTGGCCGCCTGGCTAAGAGCCGCTCCCATCCAGACAGCGCGTGCCGGGTTATTTGCGGCCGGGCTCTCCCCAGCTTCGCCCATCACGCTGGTGGCTGAAATGGAACATCCCGACGAACGGGTGGAAGCGCGACAGATCCGGCTTCGTTCCTATGAGAAGGCGGGGTTCCTCAAAATAGATCCCGCGGTGATCCCTTATCGGCAACCCGATTTCAGGCCCCCTTCGGTCATTCAGGCCGACGGTTGCGCGCGGCCGCTCCCCTTCGCTCTGATCATCCGACGCGTCGGACAGGAGAAAGAGTGTCGGATCGCGAAAGCGGAGGCGCGATGGATTGTGGATTCTCTGTACCGGATGTATGCCACGAGCTTTCGGCCTCAGGACATGATTCCGCTGTGGGAGGCGCAGCGCGATTGGGCTGCCGGAGAGGGTTTTGTCGATCTGGTTCGACCGCTCTAGCAGCAAACACCGCCGTCGCGATGGCACGGCTGTTGTGAGGTGCGGAAGCCTTGGGAGCGGGGACGTTATGCCCACGGACCACGCGGACCTCACGGATCGGAGGGGAGACCGCAACCCCGACCGCGGGGGCGGGGCGAGTGGCCGAGCCGACTGAAGTTACTGTTCTGCTGAATTACCTCCGACTCCGTGTGTTCTGTGTGTTCCGTGGGCAAAACTCTTTCCTGGAGGTTGTCTCGGCCTTCCTTTGGAGCCTTTTAGGAGCCGCCGTGAGAAGGCTTCGACAAACGTTCGAAGATCGTTTTGGCGTCCAGAGTAATAGGCGGCCTCGAGGACTGACGTTCCGCCGTCGCCGAGGCTCTGGCGTGACGAGCGTCCCCTAAAGTTCGGAATGCCCGATTTAGGGAGCGGCCGACGCGCTCCTCAGCTGTTGCATCGCGGCCAGGACCGAAGGCGCTCGGCCGGTATAGCGGAGGCCGAGTGCCAGAAGGCCGAAGAGCACATCCTCATCGGACGCTGCCAAGCGGTGAGCCGCTCCGAGGCGCTGGCAGATCATTGTTCGTAGCAGCGCGATCTTCAGTCCGACGCCCCCCGAGAAAACGACGCGGCTCCAATCTCGGCGAGGAGCGATTCGGCTGGCACACACCTCGTAATTTTCAGCCATCCCGGCAAAGGCGGCATGGAACAGCGGGCCGATTCGAAGTTCTTCCTCGCGTATGTGGCTGAGGCTTCCCTCGTGTCCCATGGCACCGAAGTAGAATGCCGGGCTCATTCGCAGGATGGTTGACTGCACGAGTGCTGCCTCCCTCAGGATGTAGTCCCACGGATCCGGCAGGCTGAGCCCATGGGCGGCGGGCAGCTCGCCGAGCAGGTTGACGAGCGCGGTCAGCGCTCGTCCGCCCGGGATATGAGTGATCGTTTTGAGAAACCGGCCGTCGAACCAGGGCCGGGTTTGAAAGTCACCGAACTCGCAGCCTTGGGCCAACTGGATGACGGCTGATCCGGTGGAGATGTTCACCGACAGCTCCTCCTCCTCCAGGAGAGCGCCGACTTGAGAGCAGTGGTAGTCCCCGGTGGGTGCAAACCAGGGAAGGTGCTTGGAGCCGGCGTTCCAGCGGCCGATCACCGACTCTTGCGGTACCAGGTTGGGCCACTGCAGCGACTCCAGCCCTAATTTGCGGATGGTCTCCTGGTGCCAGGTTCCGGTTTCCACATCGAGCGCACCGTGGGCGAAGGCGTGAGTGAGCTCGGATTTCGGAATCTCACCGCAGAGGCTGGCCGCCACGAAGTGTGCCAAGGAGCAGGGGATTGCTGGCTCCGCCGGCAAGGCATGGTGTTGCGCGAGCCAGAAGAGAAAGCAGAGTGGGACACCGGGCCGGACCTCGTTGCCAGTTCGTCGTCGATCTTCGGGATCCAGCCGACGGTTGATTTCGTCGAAGTAGGTCCCTACTCCGTCGCCCAGCGGCAGCAGAGCGCGCTGATCCTGCCAGCTGATCGCGTTGCCGAGGGCTTGGCCGCGAGCGTTGGTCAGGACCAATCCGTGAAGCTGACTCGACATGAGAACGCACTCGGCATCGGGCGCCAGTGCGAGCAGTTGCTCGAGTAGGTGACGGGTGGCTTGGAGGATCTGCCTGGGATCGAACTCGCGGAACGCCGGGTTGGCGAGGTCGATGGGGTCCGGGAAGGGCAGCCGGATCGTGTGGCTCAGGCTGAGCTGCTCGAGATCCAGGATGGCGCCTTTGATGAACGACGATCCTAGATCGAAGCCGATGGCGCGCATGGGGGTGGGTGAGAACTAGCGCGGCCGCCCCGAGGTTTCGGGTGCGGCCGGCCAGTCAGCTCGGCGTGTAGGGTTCAAGCGCTTCCCCAGGCTTAAATCGTCTCGGCGATGACCGGGTTGATGAGCGCGCCGATGCGATCGATCTCGATGGTGACGTTGTCGCCGGGCTTGAGGAACACCGGTGGCTTGCGCGCAAAACCCACGCCGTGGGGCGTCCCGGTGATGATGACCGTCCCTGGCAGCAGCGTGGTGCTGCCGCTGAGGAAGGCGATGAGCGTGGGCACATCGAAGATCATGTCGTCGCAATGCCAGTCCTGCATCACCTGGCCGTTCAGGACAGTTCGAATCTTGAGTTGGGAGGGATCGGGAATCTCGTCCTTCAACACCAGCGAGGGGCCGAGGGGGAGAAAGGTGTCGAAGGTCTTGCCGCGGCACCATTGGCTGCCGCCCCATTTGATCTGCCAGTCGCGAGCGCTGACGTCGTTGGCACAGGTATAACCCAGGACATAGTCGAGGGCCTGTTCGCGCTTCACGTTCTTGCAGCGTTTTCCGATGACCACCGCCAGTTCGCACTCGTAGTCGACCTCCTGACTGGAGAGCGCGCGAGGCAGGATGATGGGGTCGCCTGGATTCTGCAACGTGCTGGTGGATTTCATGAAGAGCACGGGATGCTCCCCGAGCGGTTTGCCGCCCTCTTCAGCGTGCTTGCGGTAATTGAGTCCGATGCAGAGCACGTTGACGGGCACCAGGGGGGCGAGGAGTTTTGAAACCTGAGCGCGCTCCTGAGTGACCTCGTAGGCGCCAAACAGGTCGCCTTTGATCTGGTGAGCAGTAGAATCGGCATTCAGGGAAGCATAGCCGATGTGTCCGTGAGGGTCTTGGTAGCGAATGATTTTCATGGGTAATGATTTGGAATAAAGTGATCCTCCCTAAGCCCACAGGCTATCCAGTTTCAAGCCGCCGAGAGTCGCCGCTTTCTCCAGGCTGACGAGGACATCCTCGGGGAGGGGGATGCCCTGTTTCATCGCGGCGGCGTGTCGTTCCCACTCCATCTCGCCGGGAACATAGAGCCGGGGAATACCATCCGCTTTGGGCGCTTGATGGATCTCATCCACCAGCGCTTCCATCCGTCGGGCAAAAGCAGCCGGAGGCATCATCGCCTGGGTGTCGATAACGACGAAGGCCGCGCCATGATGAGTGGGCTTGGTGCCATCGTCCCACATCCAGCTTCCCACGCGCCACGTGAATTCGGCGCCGGTTAGGATCCCGGACAGGCACTCGATCAGCAGGGCGATGCCATAGCCTTTGTGGCCGGCGGCGGGCTGCAGGGTCGCCGATTCCGGATAGATAGAAGGATCGGAAGTGGGACGGCCCTCCGCGTCGAGCAGCCAGGTATCCGGGATGCGTTCCCCGCGGCCGCGCGCGGCGTAGACCTTGCCTCCGGCCACAGTGGCGGTCGACATATCGAGAAACATGGGCGGGTACCTCCCGGCGGGGATGGCGTAGGAAATGGGGTTGCTGCCCGTGATGGCTCGGCGGGATCCGGGAGCGGCGACCGACGGGATATCGTTGGCCATGGAGAGGCCGATGAGGCCTTCGCGGGCCGCCAGCCAGGCGTAGTATCCAGCCGCCCCGAAGTGGCAGCTGTTGCGCACCCCAACGTAGGCGATGCCTTGCTGCTTCGCCTTGGCGATTGCGGTTTGCATGGCATAGACCGAAGTGACCAAGCCCAGGGAGGAGTCTCCGTCCACGGTGGCCCAGGCGCCCCCCTCAGCCACGGTCCGAGGGCGCCCTTGCGGTTTCAGGCCGCCGGCTTTGAGTCGGCGCAGGTATCCGGCAAGGCACTTGGATCCGTGAGTATAGACTCCCCAAGCATCCGTAGTGGCGAGCACTTCTGCGCCGATGGCGGCATCGTCGGCGGACAGGCCCAGGTTTTGAAAGGCGCGAGCGCAAAACTGGCGCAGCGAGGCGAGGGAGACCGCTTTGGGGGGGGGCATGGTGAGTGGAGCTGAGGGAGAGGCTTGGCCGGTTTGGTGTTGAGACGGTCAGGCCAGGATGTCGTGGACCACCTCTCCGGCGACATCGGTCAGGCGGAAATCCCGGCCGCTGTAGCGGTAGGTCAGTCGTTCGTGGTTGAGGCCCATGAGATGGAGGATGGTGGCATGAAAATCGTGGACGTGAACGGCGTTCCGGCCGACGTTGATGCCGTAGTCGTCCGATTCGCCGTAGACGGTGCCCGGTTTGACACCTGCGCCTGCCAGCCAGGAGGAGAAAACCCAGTGATGGTGCTCTCGTCCACGGGCATCCTTACCGCTATTAAATGGGGTGCGCCCGAATTCGGTGGTCCACACCACGAGTGTGTCCTCGAGCATGCCGCGAGATTTGAGGTCGCGAATGAGTCCGGCGATGGGTTGGTCGACGTTCTTGGCGAGCGGCGTGTGCGTCATCATATCGCCATGGGCATCCCAGTTGTCGGAGGATCCGACGTCAATCAGCTCCACGAATCTCACCCCGCGTTCCGCGAGGCGTCGCGCGACCAGGCATTGCCACCCAAACCCCTGGGTGCTGCCCCGGGTGAGGCCGTAGAGCTTGAGCGTGGCGTCGCTCTCGCGCGAAAGGTCGAAGACCTCGGGCATTTCGGCCTGCATGCCGAAGGCCGTCTCGAAGGATTTGATGCGAGCGGAGAGCAGAGCGTCTTCCGGTCGCGAAGCGATGTGGCGTCGATTCAGCTTGGCCATGAACCCCAGCTCCAGCTCTTGGAGTCGCGAGGTGCCCACTCGTCGGCGGATGTTTGCCACCGGCTCGGGACCGGGGTTTACCAAGGTTCCCTGGTGAGCGCCGGGCAGGAAGTCGGAGCCCCAAACCTGGCTGCCGGCATAGGGGCTTTTGGGAGCGATGACGACGAACGATGGCAGGTTGCGATTCTCGGTTCCGAGACCGTAACTGGCCCAGGCTCCGATGCTGGGGCGGGCGAAGGTAAACGAGCCGGTATGGATCCCCAGTGTGGCCTCGTAGTGGTTGGTGTGATCCGACTTGAGCGAGCGGATCACACACAGGTCATCGACCACTCCCGCCATGTGGGGGAAGAGGCTGCTCACTTCGGTGCCGCATTGTCCATGGGGTGAGAACTCCCACTGGGGGCGTTTGAGAAACATGCTGAAGTCGCCCTTGCGTCCCTGGAATTCATTGACCGAGACGGTTTTGCCGGCATCGGCGAACAGCTTCGGCCGATGGTCCCAAGAGTCGATGTGGGAGACGCCTCCGCTCATGTAGAGGAAAATCACTCGCTTTGCTTTGGCGGCGAAATGGGGGCGCCGGGGGGCGAGGGGATCGTCCGCCACCTCCGGACTGCCCTCGGCCATGAGCTGCGAGACCACGCCCGGGAGCAGCGCCGATCCGCCCGCCAGTGAGCGGAGGAAAGCCCGGCGAGAAAGATCAAAGGGGGTTCTGGAGTTCATAGGCGGGGCGGATTAGTCGATGTGCAGGAATTCGTTGCTCGCAAACAAGGTGCGGGCGAAGGCAGCCAGGGCGGTGGTCTGGGCTTCGGCCTCGGACTGCAGCCGCAGTTCGGTTCGATAAGCCTCCAGGAATTCAGCCGCATCGGCACCTTCTTCCGCTGCGGGTGGGCGTCCCAAAGTCCATTGGAAGGCCAGCTTCACTTGTTCCGCCTGGGCGGTGCTGGATTTCTGAAGCCGCTCGGCCAGCTTGCGGGCCTTGTCGTGCACGAACGGGTCGTTCATGAAATACAGCGCCTGGGTGGGCACCGTTGAAATACTCCGCGTGGGGGTGGTCCCATTCGGGTCCGCACCGTCGAAGAGCGCCAGGAAGGGGTGTCGCTTGATCCGCTGCGTCATGAGATAGATGCTGCGCCGGTTATGATCATAGGTTCCGCTGAAAGGACCGTGCTGGCTGAAGCCCCATCCGATCGGGGTGGGAAACGGATGGCCTTCTCCCGGCGTTTCGTCCAGTTCACCGCTCGCCTTTAGAATACTATCGCGCAGGGATTCGGCCGACAACCGCTGCCGTGTGTAGCCGGCATACAGCTCGTTGGGCCCGACCGCAGCGCGCTGTTGGTAAGTAGCGGAGTTCATAATGAGCCGGTGCATTGCCTTGATCGACCAGCCGGAATCCAAGAACCGCATCGCCAAGTAGTCCAGCAGCTCGGGGTGGGTCGGGGGCTGTCCGCGCAGTCCGAAGTCATTGGGCGTGCTGACCAGTCCGCGGCCGAAGTGGTATTGCCAGATGCGATTGGCCATTACCCGTGGGGTGAGCGGGTTTGTGGGACGCGTGACCCAGCCGGCCAGTTCGAGACGGCCGCTTCCGTTCGCCTGCTCGGGAATCACATCGCCCCCGAGAACCTTTAGGAATCCGCGCGGGACTTCCGCTCCGAGCTTGTCCTGTTCGCCGCGGAGGTGGATGCGCGCGTTGCGTGGGGTGGCCTCGACCACCGCATAGGTCATCTCGCCTGGGCCTTCTGCGAGCGCCGCATTGAGCTCCTTACGGGCGTTTTCGAGATCGAGGTTGAGCGCTTCCAGACGGCGCTTGAGTTGTTGGATCGTGTCCCGCTCGTCGGCGTGCGCGAGCTGGGCGACGGCCGAGGCGTCCCATCCCGGAAGTGGCTCCTCCCGGATCACATAGTTGTCCACCTCCACCGCCGGCTTGTTCCCACCGATGTGTCCATAGCTATCGATGAAGGTGTAGTCCAGCACACCATCCCATCCCGTCGCCAGCGATCCCTGAAATTCGGTTCGGTCGGAAGGGGTGCCAATCCACCCGCGGTAGGTTTTGGAGGCGAGCTGAAGCTCCACCTGCACGTGATACCAAGTGTTGGTGGTGAGCGGGCGCAAGGCGGTGCGTGAATCTCCATTCCGCGGATAGAACTGTCGGTCGTTGAAGAAGAGCTCCAAGGCCGGGCCGGGACCGGCCCCATGACCGACATACATTCTCCAAGTGCCCTCGGCGGCGACCGGTGAATGGGTTCGGAAATCGAAGGCTACCCGCACACGATCGGTGGTGCTCGCTTTCCAGGTGTTCGTCAGGGTCTGGCCGAAGCCGTTGTAGGCCTCGCCGCCGGGCAGATGCAACCCGAGCTTACCGGCGGGGAACAGGTGCGTGTAGGGGCTCTGGGCGGCCTTGGTGATTTTGACCAGGCTTTTGGGTCCCGGGTGCCAGGGGCGGGCGGGGGGCGTGTCCGGCGACTGAAATTCGAAGCCTCCATCCATGCCGCTCCGCCGAACAATCTCAGCTTCCAAACCGGCGACTGTCGGCTCGCCGGCTCCCGTGGTGGCCGACTTCGCCTCCACGATCGAAGGGATGGGTGTTTCACGGATTCCGATGTTGTCGACGTCGAGTGGAGGGGTGGCGGGAGTGGTCGCCGATTCACTGTTGATCTCGATGAAGTTGAGCGAGCCGTTCCAGGCGGTCAGGAAGGGCTGGCTTGGGATGGGAACCTCGTTGGTGCCGCTGCACAAACGGCCCGACACCGTTCGACCTCCCAGATCGAGGGTGAGTTGGAGGTTGTGCCAGGCGGCGGGTTCGACGCGGAGGGGGGAAGGTTGGCGAGGCTCGGTGCTGCGAAGGGCGAGCGCCGTTGAGGAGATGAACAGCTCGAAGGCGGGTGAGTCAGGGCTTACTGGTGAAGTGGAGGCGTGGTCGGGGTGGGCCTCGCCATGCGCGGCTGAAGTGGTGCTGGGCCGCACGGTGCGCGATCCGAGCCAGATACGGTGGCGTCCAGGTAGCTTGGAATCGGGGGTGGCGGCGCGGAAGTCCAAGTTGAAGTGCAGTCGCCCGCCTTGTTCATGAGTCCGGCTCGGGTAAATGGACTGGCCAAACGCGTAGTGGTTCGTTCCGGACGGGAGGGAAACCCCGGCTTTGCCCAGCGGATACAGGTTTCCCAGAGGGCTTTGGGCTTCGCGGGTGACAGAAATAGCCCCTTCATAAACCCAAGGTGCGACCAGGACTCCGCGGCTGCCGCCGGCGGCGATCGCCTGCATTTCGAAGTCTCCATCCATGTCCGCCAGCGAACGCAGAACCCCGGGCGCTCCGGGTTGTTTGTTTCGTTCGAGCTTGCGCAGGAGGCCGGCGACTCGCTCATCGAATTTGGTCCAGCTCGCTTGCGCTTCCTCGGGCGGCATCAGCGGGGCCATGGCGCGGTAGCGCTGCTTCTGTTCCGATCCAGGAAAAGCATAGCGACTGCTATCAAAAATCCCGTAGAGCCCGTAGTAGTCCGCCATGGACACAGGATCATATTTGTGATCATGGCAGCGGGCGCATCCCAGGGTCAGCCCGAGCGCGGTCTGGCCCAGGTTGTCGATGGTATCCTGGATGGTGAGGTGATGGTAGTTCTCGGAGTCGAAGCCAAAACGACGGGAGATCGCCAGGTAACCCGTGGCGGTGATGCGTTCGCGGTAGCGTTCTCGAGGACCCTGCTGCCCGAGGATATCGCCGGCGATCTGCTCCCTCAGGAATTCATCATATGGCTTATCGGTGTTGAAGGCCTGTATCACATAGTTTCGATAGCGCCAGGCGACCGGCACGGGATAGTCAGCTGTTTCCCCGGCGGTGTCGGCGTAGCGGACCACATCGAGCCAGTGGCGGCCCCAGTGTTCACCGTAGTGAGGGGAGTCGAGCAGGCGGTCGATGACCTTGGCGAACGCCTCGGGTGAGTCATCGGCAAGAAAGCTCCGCACTTCCTCGGTCGTCGGAGGTAGGCCGAGCAGATCAAAGGTGGCGCGTCGGATCAGAGTTTGCTTGTCCGCCGCGGCGAGGGGAGCGCTGCCTGCCTGTTCCAATCGGGCCAGGATAAACGGATCCAGATCCGTGCGAGGCCAATCCTTTCGAACCACGGACGGTCTCGCCGGTCGTTTCAACGGCTGAAACGACCAATGCTGTCTCGTGGATTCGGGAGAGGGGCTGGCCGTCGCCCCACCCAAGCCCTGGCAGAGTAAGGCTAGGGCCAGGGTCGTCCTGACCCAGGAAGGGGTGGGCACGGTGTTACCCCCTGTCGACGGCGATGCAGGGCGTCGGACGCCGTCCGGAATTGGTCTCAGTCTCATCATGCGCTGAACGGATTGATCTTACGATCAGACCTAAAAACCTCCTCCCAGATTCGACCGAGTCTTCACGAAAATGGCCCTGAGGAGGAGGTCGCTAGGCTGTCACGGAATTCTCAGGGAGTGAAGAGTTTTCGCAGAAACTACCCTCATGACAGCACTGTCATGGAGACTTTAGTCCATTGTCACGTCCCCAAGGCAAACTTTCCTCCAATGAGCTTCTCACTCAAAGCATCCCCTCGTTGTCGGTGTGAGTCCCGAGGTGGCCGCACCCCGGTCCGGCGTCCGAAACCGGACCATCTGGCCTGCGCTCGGCTCCGATCCCGGACCAGCTCGCCCTGGCTATTCCGGCTTCCGCTGACCCTGGCCCCTGATCCTGGTGAACACCGTTCGAGTGTGTATCAGCCGGAGGCGATCGGTGTAAGTATTTGTCAACAAGGTGTTTTTGGGAGTGTTGAGGTGGCTGTTCAAGTGGGAGATCATGGATATTTGATCGCGTCTTCTTGTTCGGCTCTCGATTGGCATCCGTTGTGCGATAACACCCTTCGAATACCGCTGCGTCAATGAAGTCTCTGTCGTTAAAGTTCATCGGATCCGTTTCGCCCGAGGTTCTCACCCGAGGGCCTGAGCGTGAGTGTGGCCGCGGGCGCAGGCGCGGGAGGCGGCGTCTGGCGGAAGCTACCTTTATCATTCTTCTCTATGTCTCCCAGCCCTCCCGGAGCCAAGGGGCGGACCGGGTGGACTATCGGTATGAGGATTATGCGGAAGGTGCGGGGCGCATCCATATTCGCACCCATGGGGCTTCCTTTGAAAAGGGCATTGTGCCTTGGCTCAGCCTGAAGGGCAATTATGTCTACGATGGGATCTCGGGAGCAACTCCGACGGGCGCGCCGCCGCTTCCGGGAGAAAAAACGGTGCGGGAGGTGACCATCGAGGATATCCGCCGAGCGGGCTACATTGAGCCCAGCTTCAAGTTTGGCAGGCATACGCTCACTCCCCAGCTGTCCTTGAGTCGCGAGAGCGACTACGAGTCCAAGGGCATCTCGCTGATGCATGCCATGGAGTTCAATGAAAAGAACACCACGGTGACCTGGGGAGTGAGCCATGCCTTTGATCGACTTTTGCCGAACGAGGGCACCTCGAACACCCAGCGGGAGCATAAGGATAGCACCGACTTCATGGTGGGAGTCACCCAGTTGCTGGGGCCCAAGACTTACACCACCCTGAATCTCACGCTGGGGTACAGCAGCGGATTCCTCAGCGATCCCTACAAACGGGTGCTCTTCGATGATTTCTACACGCCTTCCAATCCGTATAACCCTGGCGATCCCTGGACGGTTCAGCCCGAGAAGCGGCCGGAGCACAAATTCCGACAAGTATTGTTCTGGTCGGTGAACCATGCCGTGACCTCCGCCAATGGGGCCGTGGAGTTCTCCTATCGGTTCCATCACGATGACTTCGGTGTGCTGGCCAACACGGTCGATCTTCAGTGGCACCAGAAGCTGGGCAAATGGCTGATTGTGTCGCCGTTATTCCGCTTTCACACCCAGACCTCGGCAGACTTTTACGGAACTCATTTCCCCGGGGATCCGAGCTGCACCTTGCCCCCACCGTTCTGCACCGATGTTCCGGCACCCACTTACTACTCCGCGGATTACCGTCTTTCCTCGCTCAACACGTTCACTTACGGCATTGGCCTGAGCGCCCAGGTGCATGAGCGAGTCTCCCTGGATTTCGCCTACAAGCGCTACACCATGCACGGCACCGACGGCATTACTGCGTCGGTGGCCTATCCCAAGGCTCATGTGTTCACGGGAGGACTTTCGATATGGTTCTAGCCTCCGAATCAACGGTACGACAGCGGGTGCGTTCGAGCGCCACCGTGGACGAGACCGAGGGACTCACAGTTCTTAGCTTTCATGCCTTGGGAACCGTGTGTCGGGTCTCACTGATCGAACCTTCACGCTGGGCCGCCAACGCCTACCTGGATGCCCTGCTGAACTGGGTCGCAGAGTTTGAGGCGAAGTACAGTCGATTTCTGGAGACCAGCCTGATCTGCCGCATCAATGCGGCGGCGGGACGCGACTGGGTGGCGGTTGATGAGGAAACGGATCTGCTGCTGGAGCTGTGCCATCAGATGCACTTCCTCACCTCAGGTGCCTTTGATGCGACCTCTTTGCCGCTGCTGCGTCTCTGGAATTGGAAAGCGCGTCCTTCCGCGCTGCCGATGGCGGACCAGGTCCAGGTGGCGCTTCGCCTGGTAGGGTGGAAGAAAGTCCAGCGGAGACCGGGTGCCATCTTTCTACCCGAAGCGGGCATGGGGCTGGATTTGGGCGGCATCGGGAAGGAATACGCCGTTGATCGAGTTGTTGAGATGGCCAAGGAATATGGCGTGGCGAAGCTGATGGTGGATTTTGGACAGGATATTCGCGTGGTCGGCACCCCGTTGAATCGGCCGGCGTGGCACATCGGGATGGAACATCCGATGCAGCTGGGATCCTGTTGGGGGAGCGTGGCGCTGCAGGATGGCGCGGTGGCTTGCTCGGGAGACTACCGGCGTCATTTCGAACATGAAGGCCGCAAGTACGGGCACATCATCGATCCCCGAACCGGGTGGCCGGTCAACAGCGGGTGTCGGGTGGTCACAGCCATAGCTCCGAGTTGTACCATGGCGGGTATTCTCACCACCACCGCCTTCATTTTGGGTCCTCAAGAGGGGGCTCGTTTCATCGAATCTCAAGTAGGCGCCTCCGGCGCCATCCTCACCGACCAACATCGTTATCTGACCCGACGTTTCCATGAGCATCTTGTCCAACAAACCTAGTCGTTTCTTTCCCACACTCGTCCGCAGTCTGACGTTGACCCTGGTTCTGGCGGCGGTGGCCGGCGCAGCGCCCAAAGTTGGCGACCCGTTTCCCGACCTGCAGAGCTACGGGCTGGAAGGCGCGCTGCCGGATCTGAAGGGAAAGGTGGTGCTGGTCGATTTTTTCGCCTCCTGGTGCGAGCCGTGCAAGGCGTCCTTCCCGGTGATGCAGGCGTTGCACAAGGATTACGCCGCGAAGGGCTTGGTCATTCTGGCTGTCAACGTCGATGAGAAAGCTGCCGATATGGCTCAGTTTCTCAAAAAGCACACCGCTGATTTTGCGGTGGTCCGCGACGCTCAGCATAAGCTGGTCAGCGAGATTAAGATCAAGGCCATGCCCAGCTCGTTTCTGGTCGATGCGCAGGGCAAGGTGGTGGCCGTCCATTCCGGGTTCAAGGGTGAGGAAACTCGCAAGAAATATGTGAGCGAGATCGAAGCTCTGCTGAATTCCAAATAGCTGATTTATGCATTCTCTTCACACGCTTTTGGTCCAGGTTCGTCGCTTGGTCGGGTTGCTCTGCTTGGCGGGGATGCTGGCTGGGTGCACTCATGTGAAGCCCTGGGAGCGGGGAGCCTTGGCCGACTCCATCATGCTTCCGGATCGCGATCCCGTTGGTAAACAGATGGCTGAGCATATGTGGTTTTCACGCGAAGCCGCGTCGGGGGGACGTGGCGTGGGCGGCGGAGGATGCGGCTGCAATTGAGTTTTGATCGGTCCAACGCGGGCTTTCGGTCCATCGATGGTCCACCGCTCGGTCCTAGTCCAAATGGCTTGTTTATGAATTTGATGTTGTGTGCCCGGCCGACCTTGGGCCGCCAGTGGCAGCGCTCTCTGGCGTTGGGCTGGCTGGTTTTGTCGGCGCTCATCGGCGGGGCGGAGGAGGATGAATCCCCGTTCCGAGTCACAGTCACTGTGGAGCGGCGCGGCGAGAAAGCGTTGCTTCAAGCCCGCTTTGAATTTCCTGCTGGTCACTACCTCTATGCCGACAAGCTGCACTTTCAAGCGGGTGGGAGCGGGAGCGAGATGGCCTTTGATGTTCCGCAACCCACCCTGGTCACTGACAAGCACAGCCAATCCCAAAAGTCGGTGCATCTACGGCCGTTCGTGGCGAGCCGGGCGCTTGACTTGGCCGCCAACGGATCGCTCCCTCTCCAAGTGAGCTGGCAGGGCTGCAGCGAGGAAGCGTGCTTTCTGCCCGAGTCGGTGGACTGGATCGTGCGCGGCGATGGCACCGTCGTTGCGGCCGATGCGGGTGCTCCGGCGACCGCTCATGCGGCCTCTGCCTCCTCCTCAGTCAGTGCCGCCTTGACCAATGGGCTGGTGGTGCTGTCGAGGTCCACGGGATATGCCAACGACGAGACTTTTCTGCGTTGGTTGGATCGCGCGCTGGACGGCGGTCGGTCGGTCGACGCACCCGCCCTTAGCCTTCCGGTTGGAGTGTGGAGCAGCCTCATGACGATCGGTCTCATACTCCTCGGGGGTTTGGGACTGAACCTAACCCCCTGTGTGCTTCCCTTGATTCCGATCAATCTAGCAATTCTGGGGGCAGGAGCGGCGTCCACCAATCGACGACGCGGGTTCCTATTGGGGAGTGTGTATGGAGCGGGCATGGCGCTCACGTACGGGCTTCTCGGTTTGACGGTGGTTGTCACCGGCGCAAAATTCGGCGCGTTGAATTCCTCGCCGTGGTTCAACTTTGGCATCGCCGTCATCTTTGGGGTGTTGAGTCTGGCGATGTTTGATAAATGGGCCCTGGATTTTTCAGGGCTGCAGTCGCGTATGGGCGGTCCTGGTCGATCGCGCCGGGGAGGGATTTTCGCCGCCTTGATCATGGGAAGCGTGGCGGCAACCTTGGCGGGTGCGTGTGTGGCTCCGGTCTTGATCTCGGTCCTGCTGCTCTCCACCACCCTTTACACCGAAGGCAATTGGCTCGGCGTGGCGCTTCCCTTTCTCCTGGGGCTCGGAATGGCTCTTCCTTGGCCGCTGGCCGGGGGAGGCCTGTCCTTTTTGCCGAAGCCTGGAACCTGGATGGTTCGAGTCAAACAAGCGTTTGGAGTGCTCATCCTGGTGTTCGCGGGCTATTATGCCGTGTTGGGCTGGAGCTTGCTGCCGTCCGCCTCTTCCGCCGGAGGAGAAACCGGAACCTCACCCTCGGTTCAGCAGACCATCGACCACTTTCGGCAGGAGTTGGACCAGGCGAAGCAAGCGAACCTGCCCATTTTTGTAAAGTTTGGCGCCAGCTGGTGCAAGAACTGCACCGCCATGGAGCGGACCACTTTGGGGGATCCCAAGGTTGTGGAGCGGTTGCATCGCTTTGCGATCGTCAAGTTTGCCGCTGAACACCCTTCTGATCCTGCCATCAAGCAGGTTCTTGATCAGTTTGGGGTGATGGGTTTGCCCACATTTTTGATCCTTTCCAACCAGAAATCGGCTGTTCAAGACGCTCGGATCGAGCCCGACGGTTCTCGGCGACTTTGAACGGCACTCACCTCCCGGAATTATTATGATGCGTCTATTTAGATTACCCCTGATGTTGCTCACCCTGTTGTTGCAGTTTGCGCCCCTCGTTCGCATGGCTTCGTTGCTGCCGCCGCCCGCCATGAACATGATCATCATCCTCTTCCGTTGGGCCGCCGGCGGCGCTGCTGCGATGGGGAGCGTGCAGGCCGTTGCCGGAGCCTCCACGCTCATCACGAGCGCGCTCGCTGGCAAGGCAACCAATGGACAGCCCTTTACTGTGCGTTTAACCACGGCACCTGACCCGGCCCACTACTGGACGGCCGCGCCGCTTCCCGCCGGCATCAAGCTCCAAGGAACCTCGGGAAGCACCACCTGGTTCTTGACCGGCACGCCCACGGTGGACGGCGTGTTCCGGATCGGCCTCACGGCCAAGGATAACTCCAGTAGCGGGGCGGATCGGACAGTGAGCGCCACCTTTGTCCTGACCGTAGTTCCCAACGGAACCCCGCCGGCGATTACTCAGCAGCCGCAGGGGACCGTAGTCGAGCCGGGTGAATCCGCGACGTTGACGGCGACGGCGAGCGGCACGGGCCCATTGAAGTATCAGTGGCTCTTTAATGGGGAACGTGTGGCCGGGGCCACCAACGCCACGGTGACGCTGTCGAGTTTGACTTCCTCCCAGGCGGGCGACTATGCGCTGTGGGTTACCAATGTGGCGGGGTCGGTGACCAGTCATGTCGCCGCGGTGGTCGTCAACGGGCCGCCGTCCGTGAACGGGGAGCCGGTTGCGTTGCAAGCCCCGTTTGGTGGCGGTGCGCAATTTCGCGTTCTGGCGGGCGGCAAGTTACCCCTGAGCTACCAGTGGCTTAAGGATGGAATCGCGCTTGAGCGCGAGACCAATGCCGTCCTGTCCCTCACCGGCCTCAACTCGCAGAGCTTGGGTTCTTACTCGGTTCTCGTGCTGAATGAGCTGGGGCAGGCGACGAGTGCTCCGGCGCTCCTGACGCTGAATTACGGATACACGACGAATACCGCGTCACGGGTGGCGATGAACGCCTCCTGGAAATATAACCAGACCGCGAATCTTGACTCGGTGAAGTGGGAAGATCCGGCTTTTAACGACACGGCTTGGTCCACGGGCACTGGGTTGCTTTACGTCGGAAGCGCCGCTCTCCCGGCGGCAAAAGGCACCGCGCTCACCTTGGGTCGGCTCACCTATTATTTCCGCACTCACTTCAACTTCACGGGCGACCCTGCGACAACCCGTTTGCGCCTCAACACGATTCTCGACGATGGAGCCGTTCTTTACCTGAACGGCCAGGAGATTCTTCGCGTGGGTATGGACACCAATCTGGTGAATGTTGTGTATTCCACTCTCTCAAATCGCTCGGTAGGAACCGCTGCGGCCGAAGGGCCGTTTGTGCTGTCCGGCAGTCACCTCGTGGAGGGGGACAATGTTCTGGCGGTGGAAGTTCATCAGACGGGCAGCAGTAGCTCCGATCTGGCATTGGGCATCGCGTTGACCACCGAGACCGGGATTCCGAATCAGCCGGTTTCCCTCGTGACGGCGATCACCGACACCGAAGTTCAGGAAGGGAGCCCCGCTGGATTCACCGGTGCTGTGAGCGGTACCGCACCGATTGTTTATCGATGGCTTCACGATGGTGTTGAGCTGGCGGGAAAGACGGAGCCGACGCTCAGTATCGCAGCGGTCTCTGCGGCAGATGCGGGTCTTTATACGCTCGTTGCCAGCAATGGCTTCGGCTCGATGACGACCTCGGCACGCTTGACCTTGGCACCTCCGTTGGCACCCCTGACCGTGGAGGTGGAGGGCTTGCTGAACTCGCAACTGACGTTGTCGGCTCTGGTGTCCGCTGGTCAAAGGTACGAGGTGGAGTCCACTGATGGATTGGAGCCATCGTCCTGGACATCGGTGCTGACGCACACTGCGGTTGAGACCGGCAAGTTCTCCTGGCAAGTGGATACGACCACCGCCCCCGCGCGGTTCTTCCGGATTCGCCGTCAATAGGTGGTCTGATGCGATTAGGGGGTAGGGCGAGGTTTGGAAGCGAAGTGGTTCGTCATGGGGTAGGGCGAGATTCCACTCGAGCCCTGAAGGGCCCTGGGTGGTCGAACGGGGAAGGGCCGCTTCGTGAAGAGCCTGGGGGGCGACGATCACCTGGTGGCCCTCGCGGAGTTACCCTCATGTCATCCACAGCCTGGGGCAGGAGTGGGCTCGAGCAGAGTCTCTCCCTACCCCGTGACGATGTGGGGTAGGGGGAGATTTGACCGCGAAGCGGTCCGACGAGGTTTATAGTTCTGATTTCCGCTCGAGCCGCGATGGGCCCTGGGTTGCCGAACGGGGAAGGGTCGCGTCGTGGAGAGTCGAGATGGTGTCGATCGCCTGGTGGCCCTCGCGGAGCTGCCCATTTGTCATCCTTAGCCTGGGGCTCTTGTGGGCTCAACGGAGTTTCGCCCTACCGCCGTGACGATATGGGGCCGCGTCGCGGAGAGCCGGCCATCCTAGACCTACCAACGGATGTCGTGAATCCGTCCCTGGAATGGCCAGTCCTCTTCCTTTTTCACCAACTGATCGCGGACAGGATTCCCACGAAGATAGCTCCATTTCTCAGCGTAGCTCTCATCATTTCGGAGTCGATGGTGAAACACACCCGCTTGCCATTTCCAAGCGGGATGCTGATGGTGGTTGCGACATTGGCGTTTCCAATAGGTGACCCAGGCAGTGAATGGGTATTCAGATTGCCGGGGGGCAGCAAAAAAGTGGAGATGATCCGGCATCAGAATGTAGTCGCTCACCAGCCACATCGTTGCGCTGGACCACACTTCTCGCAGAATCAGATGCGCCTCTTGGCAAGTCAGCCAGGGTTCTCGGTTTTCTGTGCATACGGTGGCCCATACCCAGTTGGGTTCCCCTTGCTGTATGTGAACGGCTTCGGACGGGCGTTTCCGCCCAGCTTCACCGAAATAGTCCTCCTTCATTAAGGGATGGGAAATAAACACAAGGCACGAGGTTGTCTATGGAATTCCCCTGAAACCCGTTCCAATTCGTCGCGGTCTTTGGCCCTCGCGGAGTTACCCTCATGTCATCCACAGCCTGGGGCAGGAGTGGGCTCGAGCAGAGTCTCTCCCTACCCCGTGACGATGTGGGGTAGGGGGAGATTTGACCGCGAAGCGGTTTGACACGGGGTAGGGAGAGATTCCACTCGAGCCCTGAAGGGCCCTGGGTGGTCGAACGGGGAAGGGCCGCGTCGCGGAGAGCCTGGGGAGTGATGAACACCTGTCGGCCCTCGCGGGGTTGCCCTCATGTTATCCAGAGCCTGGGGCAGGAGTGGGCTCGAACAGAGTCTCTCCCTACCCCGTGACGATGTGGGGTAGGGGGAGATTTGACCGCGAAGCGGTTTGACACTGGGTAGGGCGAGATTCCACTCGAGCCCTGAAGGGCCCTGCGTCGTCCAAAGGGTAGGGGCCGCGTCGCGGAGAGCCTGGGGAGTGATGAATACCTGTCGGCCCTCGCGGAGTTACCCTCATGTCATCCACAGCCTGGGGTAGGAGTGGGCTCGAACAGAGTCTCGCCCTACCGCCGTGACGATATGGGGTGGGGAGAGATTCTCCCCTACCTTGGTTGGGCTTGGTTGCGTCGTGCGGTTTCGAACGCTTGGAACAGGCGGATCTGCCCGTAGGTGTAGCGTCCTTTGAGGGAATCGAAGGCTCCGCTTACATTGTCGAAACCATGGTTTTCCAAGGCTGTTCGGATGATGGGGATGTCCTCCGGTTTCAGTAGGGATCCCGCGTTGATCGTTTCCCCAGCCTCGACCGCCAGCGCGAGGTGCCCAATGATCGTGCTCGCACCCAGCTGCCGCTTTTGCGCGATTGTTTCGATGCTCTCGCCTTTGCGAAACAGCTGGAGACTTTCCCGGACCGTGGTCGAAATCTGAGCGGAGGCCGGACGCGCCGCCGGACGCGCGGAGGCTGTGCCGAAGGCGAGTCGGGGATTCCCTTCCAGGTGCTCCGCGATTTCTTTCAACAAGATGGCTCCGAAATCCTTGAGCTTCTTTTCTCCGATACCGTTGATCCGGATCAGCTCGCTCTCTGAAGAAGGATAGTGGCGCGACATCTGTCGCAGTGCGACGTCGGATAGGATGATGTAAGCGGGAACATCTCGCTCGTCCGCCAATCGCTTCCGCACTTCCCGGAGCCGGTCAAACAAGATCTCATCACACTCAATATCGCCGACCCGTTGCTTGGGCGTGCCGGAGACGCGCGAACCCTCGGACTCATCGGTGCTCAGTGCGCTTCCGGCGGGCAGTCGGGTCAGGTGGATCCGGGTGCGATTCTTCAGAAGGTCGCGCCCGGCCTGGGTCAGTTCCACAGTGGGAAATTGTCCAACAGACATCTGCAGGTATCCCAGCCGGATCAGCTCCCGTCCCATGGCCGTCCACTCCTGCCGGGAATGTTCCTTCCCGATCCCGAAGGTGGAAAGCTGCTGGTGGCCCAGATCCTTCATCCGCTGGTGATCCGCGCCGGTAAGCACATCGCTGACGTGGTTCATACCGGTGCTGTAACCGCTGAACTCCCGGATCCGGTAGACGCAGGAGAGAAGTTTTTGGGCGGGGAGCGTGGCGTCCCAGCTCTCCCGCGGATTCAGACAGTTGTCGCACGATCCACAAGGGCTTCCAGAAAAGGCCTCCCCGAAGTAAGCGAGCAGCACTTTTCGGCGGCAGTCGGGATTTTCGGCATACTGAGCCATCACTTGAAGCTGCTTGCGGGCGCGCTCCTGCTCGAGGGGATCGGTCTTCTGGGCGATGAAGTGCTCACACTTGATGACATCCCCCAGGCCAAACAACAGCAGGCACTCGCTGGGTAGCCCATCGCGACCGGCGCGTCCGGTCTCCTGGTAGTAACCCTCGAGGTTTTTGGGAAGATCATAGTGGACCACGAATCGGACGTTGGGTTTGTTGATTCCCATCCCGAACGCGATGGTGGCGCAAATCACTTTGACTTCATCGCGGAGGAAGCGTTCTTGGTTGCGCGCTCGGTCGCCCGGTTCAAGGCCGGCGTGGTAGGCCGCGGCGGGGATTCCATCTTCGCAAAGTTTGGCGGCCAGCCCTTCGGCGCCCTTGCGGCTTTGACAGTAGACAATCCCGGCTTCGCGACGACGTCCCCGCACAAACTTCAGCAGCTGCTGGTAACCGGATTGTTTTGGGATGACTCGGTAGGTCAGGTTGGGCCGATTGAAGCTGGCCACGTATTGGCGGGTGACCTTGAGCTTGAGCTGTTTGAGGATGTCGCTGCGGACCTGCTCGGTGGCGGTGGCTGTTAAAGCCATCATGGGCACACCGGGGAACAGATCGCGGAGCGAGGCCAACTGGCGGTATTCGGGCCGAAAATCATGTCCCCATTCACTGATGCAGTGAGCCTCGTCAATGGCGAAGAGTTTGACGTTCCAGCGACGGAGGTCGTCCAGGAAACCGGGGATCATGAGCCGCTCGGGGGCGACGTAGAGAAGGCGGAACTCGTTTTGGTGAAGCCCGCGAAGTCGGGAGCGCGCTTGCTCGGCTTCGAGGCTCGAGTTGAGAAAGGTGGCTGCGACTCCCGCAGCCTGGAGGGCGTCCACCTGGTCCTTCATGAGGGCGATGAGCGGTGAGACCACCACCGTGAGGCCGGGGAGCACGAGCGCGGGTAGCTGGAAGCACAGCGATTTGCCCCCGCCGGTCGGCAGCAGCGCCAACACGTCGTTGCCGGCCAGGGCATCCTGTATGATTTCCTGCTGCAACGGCCGGAACGACGAAAAACCGAAATATTGACTTAGCGCACTGACTAACCGGGAAACATCCTCACTCATGACCGCGTGCTTATGCCGAGGAATGGCAGTGACTTCAAGTCTGATTCAGGGGGAACGCACCGTCCGTAGGTGTGGGTTCCTGGACCGTGGTCCGCAGACCGTGCTTGTTCTGACGGCTATCCTGGGTTACGATGTAATCTCTTGGAATGATTACTATGCGTGCGTCGTTGTCGCCAGTCTGGCTCGGGTTGCTGATGGTGTTTTTGGGCCTGGGGAAGGACCGTTGTCATGGCGCCTTGGCGCCGTACGCATCGCAGTGGGACCTGAACGCGAGTTTGGCTGAGTCTTCGGGGGGAAGCACGATCGCCCTGAGTTTTTCACCGCCTGCCACCCGGGCGGGTTTGACGTACACCAGCTCCGAAATCGCGGGTGAATCTGCCCAGGTAGCGGCCTTCACGCGGGGCACCCTGTTGCGCCTGACTCACCGACTCGCCGCCAACGGCGGCGGTACCTTGGTCAACCGCTACACGCTGATTATGGATGTTCGGTTTGAGGCGCGGACTACCGACTACACCGCACTGCTCCAGACTACGTCGGCAAACTCCAACGATGCCGACTGGTTCTTAAACCGGGCCGGGGCCCTGGGCATCAGCGGCAACTATGGGGGCGTCGCGTCAGATGGCGAATGGCATCGGCTGGCCTTGGTGGTGGACGCGGGGCAAGGGGTTTTGAAGAGCTACATTGATGGACAGTTGGTCCAGACGCAGACCGCCGGGGTAACCTTGGATGGCCGGTTCTCGCTTGGGCCGGTTCTGCTGCTATTTGCCGACAATGACCAAGAGACGAGCGCCGGTCTCCTGAACAGCGTCCAGGTCCGGGGGGATGCGCTCAGCGACGGAGACGTTGCTGCACTCGGGGGGCCGCGGGCTCTGGGTATTCCCCGGGCGGCGCCCACTCAAGTCCGTCTCCTGTATCCCAACGGCGGTGAGGTGCTCACGGCTGGAACCCAACCGGAAATTCGTTGGCAGGCGGAGAATCCGGTGGGTTTTGCGCAGCTTCAATTGTGGCAAGGGCAGGCGCTGCGGACCGATTTTGGGACGGTGGCCCTCAACGCCGGCAAACTGGCGGTCGCCCTCGATCGATACATCGGGAATGCGTCCAACTATCGGGTTCGCCTGATCCCTCTGGCTGATACCAATCTGGTCGATTTTTCCGACGACTTTTTCTCGATCGACGGATCCTCCACGCTGAATCCCAAATATGGCGTCGAGCTCCAACGTAACGGTGGTTTTGAGCAAAGCCTTACGAACTGGACCGTGCAAGCGGGAAGCCCGGTCGTGTTGTTGAGTGGCCAGGGTAAGGGGATTCCGCGCTCCGGAACCCGTTTCCTCCACGGAGGGAAAGCGACCAAGGCCCCGGAGAGCAGGGTGGTTCAGTTGGTGGACCTGAATGCCGCTGGGTTCTCCGACCAGGAACTCGACGATCTCTCTCAGATCACGGTCGAGGGCTGGTTGAGAAATCTATTTGATGCCGGCACGTTCGACGACCAGGTCTATTATCAGATACGGTACTTGGATGCCGACGGCGTCGAACTGAGTTCGATCCGCAGTATCCTTCCCGCCACGGGCGTCTGGTCCCGCCAGCGCGTCGCTGGATTGCTCCCGCCGGGAACCCGTCGACTCAGTTTGGAGGTGATTGGAAAGCATCGTCGCGATGCCGACAATGACAGCATGGCGGACGATCTTGTTCTGAAACTGACGCGTCCAGCCCCGGCGATCAAGCGTCCGCGCATTACCAAGCTGCCGATGCTTCAAGATTACCGGCAGGATGCGATGACCCTCCTCTGGGAAACGGACGGCAACGATGTCACGCATGATGTCGCTTGGGGTGTTCAGGAGGTTGGAGAAAACGTCGAGCGCAAGGTGTCGACGCTCCAAATCGATGCGACGCATTATGTTCACCGCGTGACGATCACGGGGCTGCAGCCTGAGACGGCCTATCGATACCAAGTGCGCAGCGGTCTGGAGCGGACGGCGGTTTATAGCTTCCGGACGGCCCCGCGCCAGGACTCCCCCTTTGCGGTGGCTTGGTGGGGAGATAACCATGACGGTACGGGCACGCTGAAGACCCATATTTCCAATATTCTGAGCCATGTGCCGAACATGATTTGCGTGGCGGGCGACATGGTGAACAGCGGCAACAATCTCTCCGACTGGCATGATTTTTGGTTCAAGCCCTTGGAGCACATGAGCGCCGCGCAGACCACGCCGGTATTGTTTGCCCGTGGCAACCATGATGGCGAGCACGCTCTAGCCTACGCTTATAGTTCGTTGCCTGGCAATGAGGCCTGGTTCAGTTTCCCCTACGGCAACTCATGGTTCTTCTTCTTGGACAGCGAGATTGATTCGACAACGGTGCCCGAGCAGTTGACCTGGCTTCGGACCGAGTTGCAGCGTCCCGAAGTTCAGCGGGCGGCGTTCCGGATCGTTTGCTTTCATAAGCCCCCGTGGACCGATTTTTGGAATGGCGGCGGCTACGTTGGCGAGACCTGGGTGCGTCAGTTGTGGACTCCTGTGTTTGCTGCGAATGGCGTCGATATCGTGATCTGCGGTCACACGCATGCCTACTCTCGAGGGATGAACCAGGGCGTAATGTATGTGGTCAGCGGCGG
The DNA here is from genome assembly GCA_016793885.1 of Verrucomicrobiales bacterium. Classification (NCBI taxonomy): domain Bacteria; kingdom Pseudomonadati; phylum Verrucomicrobiota; class Verrucomicrobiia; order Verrucomicrobiales; species Verrucomicrobiales bacterium. Next base: position 76,650 of record JAEUHE010000203.1, on the reverse strand, counting down.
CGGCGGTGGAACGGTGGACACCGAACGCGTAGCCCAGTGGCCCATGTTCGAGGTGGAGTACGCCAATACCCACTTCGATCTCATGGAGGTGTATGGACTCAACCTGGACTGGCAGATGTACAGTGAACGGAACCAGTTGATGGATGAATTTCGACTGCATAGCCGCACGGCGGAACTGACCCTGGGCGAAACCCATTCAGGCGCTAAGTCCACCTCCTTGGTTCTCACCGGCCGCAACGGCATGAAGTATGCCTTGGAGCGGTCGGAGGATCTGCTGAAGTGGGAAGCGTTTGCGACCAATACCGTGCCTGCGGCCCCGGTGGATTCCGTCACAAATTTGCTCCAGATCAGCCACCAGAAGGAATTTGTGCGGGCGCGGACACTGCCGTAACGGGCCGCCTTGCTTAAGAAAGGAACGAGGCGAATGGGGCACCGAAGCCTGGGGACCTCGGTTCCTACCCTCGGAAGCTGCGGTTGCCGCGACGTCCGTCCGCGGACGTTTCCCCTCCTCTCTGACTCCTCAGGTTCCTTGGCTGTTGCCTGTTTCTCCCCAGCCGCGCTGGCGGGCCGCTTCGTAGAAGAAAGCAGCGCTGGCGCAGCTGACATTCAGTGAATCCACCTGATGAGCCATCGGGATTCCCGTCGCTTCGTCGCACTCCTGCAGGACCGCGGGCGAAATCCCATGCCCTTCACTTCCCAGCACTATGCAGACATCGCGGGTGAGGTCTACCCGGGGAAGTTCCCGCTGCTGGGCGTGGGGGTGAGCCGCCAGGCAGAAGACTCCGGCGGCCTTCAGTCGGCGCAGGTCGGTGAGCAGGTCGTGTGACTCCACGATCGGCAGCTGAAAAACCGCCCCCATCGAGCTGCGGACGGCGCGGCGGAGGAAGGGGCTGGCAGAGGTCTCGCCGTTTAGGAAGAGAGAGCCGCCAAACGCTGCCACCGTTCGTGTTAACGTGCCGATGTTCTCCGCGTTGGAGACTCCATCGATCGCAGCGCATAGCCAGGGGCGACGTTGGCCTTCGAGGATCGACTCGAGCGCGCGTGGTGCCGGAATTCGTGCTGTAGCCATGTATCCCTGATAAAACTTGAATCCGGTGAGCGTCTCGAGAATCGCCTTCTCCAGCACGTAGATGCTGAGAGGCGAAGTGCGAGCGTCGAGCAGTGGCTCCAGCGCGTCGACGCCATCGGGCGGGATGACGAGCGACTGGATCTCCAATTTGCTTTCGAGCAACCTTCGGATGACTTTTTCCCCCTCGGCCACGAAGAGACCTTGGCGGCGGTGTTCCTCCTGAAGTTTGAGGGTGCGGTACGGAGCCAGATCCGGAGCGTCGAGGGACTGAATGGGCTGAATCCGATGCCGCATCGGGTCAGAAGGTTCCGCTGGGCTGCTGGGCCAGCCACTCGATAAAGCCAGGAAGCGGGGATGAGAGGTTCCTCTGGGCGAGCGAGCAGTCCAGCGAGGTGTCCGGGGAGCGGGGGCTGCCCGAGTAGTCCTTCAGGCTTCCTGCAACGATGTTCGGGTGGAGCTCGGGCCAGCGAGCGGCCAATGATTCTCCAATGGCATGGCGCGAGAGCCGCTGAGTCCCGGCGAGGTGGCAGGCCCCGCGGAGGTTTTGAAGGGCGAGTTCGAGAGTGGCTCGGGCTGTCACTTCGGCACCGATGGGGCAGCGGAACTCGTCGACGAAGAGCGGGGTGGATCTGCCACTCTTCCAGGCCTGGCGCAGCTGCTCGTTGAAGCCCCGGTCTCCAGTCGGGGAGGTTCCCCCGTTGAGGGAGGTTCGGAGGATGAGAGAGTTGGGATGGCGTCGTACGACCTCCTCCGCCCTGACTTTGGTCTCGGCGTAGATGCTCAGCGGGTTTACGACATCCGACTCCACGTAATTGCCGCGGCGACCATCGAAGACCAGGTCGGTGGAAAAAAAGATGAATCGGGCAGCGGACGAGAGTTGGGCGAGCTGCTCGGTGACCTCGATGTTCAGTTGTTTGGCGAGGGTCGGGTTGGCATCGCAATCCGGATTGCGGCTCAAAGCGGCGCAATGGATGATGATTTGCGGGCGATCCTCCTGAAACGTCCGGGCAACTGCCGCCGTGTTGGTCAGATCCAAGATCGAACGGGTGAGACCTTTGATTTGCCAGTCGGGGCCAAGCTGTCGCCCGGCCTGAACGAGCGCCGAGCCGATGAGGCCCCCGGCTCCGGTGATCCAAATGATGCGGCTCATGAGTTGATCTGGCCGGGGTGTGCGGCCATCGGGGTCACCGACGGGGCGGTGTTTTTTTGGGTTTGGAGGTCGGAGATTGGAGAGTTGATTCCAGATTGGCTAGCCACTGGCTGTAGCTCAGGCCCTCGGCGGAGGGATCCAAGCAAGCCCCCAGCGCCTCCATCCGTTTCCTCAGCTGGGTTTCGTTGAGCTTCTCGGCGCGCAGTTCTGCCAGTTCCTGGGTCAGATCGCTCAGGGATCGGGGGCTGGCTTTCCGGCGGTACGCCTCAATGATCTCGGAGGTTGTTTCCGCCTCGAGTGGCCAATCCTGATGGAAGTACGACCCGAGAAATTGTTCCAGTTTGGGAAATGAAGAGGTGCTCATGCTTCGGGGTAACCTGTCAAAATGTGCCAGCCTCCCGGAAATTTGGGATTTCGGACCAGGACGAGTCGAACTCCAGTAGCATCCCGGGTCCTGCTCGACTGCCGTCCGATGGAAATGCCGACTGGCGTGGAGGAGCGGTAGGTGATGACCAGGCGGTCCTCATCTCCCTTCAGCCACGAGGCGATCTTCTTTTGGTTGGCGCCAATGGTGGCCGATACAGCGGTCTCGGCCGTTTTTTTATCCGTGAACGACGAAGATGCTGAAATTCGAGAATCCTTCTCGAGCCGTTGCCTGAGTTGCTCGGCTGACTTTCCAACGTGGCGAGAGAGCAGGTGGCCGCCAGCCTTTTCGTGAGCCTCGAGGCTGCCGCCGGGAATACTGGATGTGAACATCGAGTTCGAGTTCTTGTCGCGGCCGCCTGACGAGGGCTTGGCCTCCGAGGACACCTGCCCGCACGCGACGTGCAGCCCGAGAAGCAGCATTCCCAAGGATGCCAAGGTCAGACGCCCGAAAGCGCGAAGAAATTGGATCGCTCGGGATCTGGGCGAGCGGTCGTTTGGCAGACGTTCGATGTGCACGTCCGTACCCTAAGGGACCGATCACAAAACTCAAGCTTGGGAAGGAGGAGGGCGAGATTTGGCCGCGAAGCGGTTCGATTTGAGGTAGGGAGAGACACCCTGCCTTGGTGACGTGACCATCCGGCACCCTCCTTGCTTCTGGGGAACCTTGCAACTGCGCGATGCAGTTTCTGCCTAATCAGTCCGTATGAGCACAGACATGCTACGAAATCAGCTTGAGGTCGGTCTGCGTTACCTCAATGAAGGAGAGTATGAGATCGCTGAGATTGCGTTTCAGCAGGCGTTGAAGATGGATTCGGCGAGCGTCGAGGCTGCCGAAGGCTTGGCCCTCGCCCAGAAGCGTGGGCGAAAACAGGCTCCACAGAAAGTGACCCCGCTGGATACCTCGTGGGCCACACGGGTCCCGGTCGCGACCTCGAAGCCTCCTCCACCTCCTCCGCCTCCTCCGCTCGACCCGCAGGTTGCGGCCACCCGACTGCGCGATCTTGGCGGGGTATCGCGAGCCCTGGCGTGCGAGATTCGGGCCTCCGAGTTGCGTGGCGAACTGGAGGCGAAGCGTCAGGAGTGGCGGGAAGAGATCCGATTACGGTCGCGTCGGACCCCCAACCACCCGCATCTCTTTTTTTACAATCTCACAAACTCCGGAGCCTCGGCGATCGATCCGATACTTCGACAACTCCTACACGAGGATTATTTCTACGAGACCCTGGGCACGCCGGTGGATACCGACTGGCTGCAACCCTTTCTCGACGGTCCGGTCCCTTTCTACCACTGGACGCACAGCGGGCCTCGGGCGCTCGAGAAGTGGCTTCATCGCGATGACGTCAAGTTCGTTTGCCTGTATCGTGATCCCCGCGATGTGCTGGTGAGTCACGCGCGAGACCCTCTGAACCGTGTGGGGTGGGCCTCACTCACGACGGCCCAGGTGGTTGCGCGACTGGCGGAAGGCTCCGAAGGCGAGTTCGCGGACCTCTTTGCCGATGCCAACGCGTGGCTGGCGAAGGAGCCATCTCGAGTTTTGAGATTCCGTTTCGAGGACATGAAGCAAGACATCCCGGCAACGGTGCGGGCGATTCTCAATTACATCGGGCTTCCGATCAACGAGGAGCGTCTGCAGTTCCTATGTGAGGCGCACAGCTTTCAGCGTCAAACGGGCCGGGATCGAGGGCAGGAGGGGCCAACGGTGCGCACTGCCTACATGGTTAGGAAGGGCATCGCCGGCGATTGGCGCAATCACTTCGACGTGGCTGCCGCCGATCGTTTCCGCCGTCATTGCGGCCACTATTTGATCGAGTGGGGATACGAGAAGGACCACGAGTGGGTGGAGGAGTTGAAGGGGCCCTTGGCCAAGCCGGCCTGAGCCAGTTTCGAGAAAGGTTCGTGGAAGACGGTGAGCTGGCATGACTTATGATCTACACGCCTGGATGCAGTGGAAGCTGGTCATTCGACGTGCGGCCGAATCTCGAAAATGGACGTCTTTGGGCGTTCTTCGTCAATGCCCTGTTCCCTCGCTCCCCGGCAAAAAATGCTTCCCGGTGGCAGGAACTGTCGGTTCGGCTTCCTTTTCTCATCCCCAAAACTTCATTTCACCCCAGCTCCCCCTATAATGGAAGAGGTCATATCGAAATCCACTGAAAGCACCCGGTTCTATCGCTCCGCGACTCGTGAAACCACGATCACGTTTGGAACGAAGGCGGAGACTTTGGAACGCTTGTCGCCCCTCCTGCAAACGGGCTCGGTTCCGGATCTCTGGTATTTCACTCTGGCGGAGTGGTCGGATGATCCCGGACGGGTGATGGGCCGCATTCAGCAGCGTTTTGGCGGCAGTTCCCTGGCGGTCCGCAGCAGCGCCTATCATGAGGACACCGCTGCTGAGAGCATGGCCGGGGCATTTCGGTCGGTGCTGCGTGTGGATGGTTCGTGCCGCGACTCGTTGAGGCGAGGCATTGAGGAGGTTTTGGAAAGCTACCATTCAACCCATCCGCACAATCAGGTCCTGATCCAGCGCATGCTCTCCAATGTGGTGATGAGCGGAGTGCTGATGACCCATGATCTTACCAATGGCGCGCCCTATTACATTCTGAATTACGACGATGAATCGGGTCGGACGGATGTCATCACCGGCGGCACGGATGTGAACAAGAGCCTGGTGGTGCATCGAGACACACCGGCGGACTTTATCGAATCCCCCCGGGTGGGCGCGGTGCTCAGCCTGGCGCGGGAGTTGGAGAGCCTGACGGGTGGCCGCACCCCATTGGACATCGAGTTCGCGCAAACCAGCGACGGGGCGGTGCATCTGCTCCAGGTGCGTCGCATTGCGGTGCAGCGAAACTGGAATCGGGCAGTGCGGACGCGGATCAGTGAAGCATTGGAACAGCTGGATCAGTTCCTCATTGAGCATTCCAAGCCCCGGCCTGGTTTGCCGGGTGCGACGACCTTGCTGGGGCAGATGCCGGATTGGAATGTGGCGGAGTTGATCGGGACGGAACCCGGGACTTTGGCCCTGTCCCTGTTTCGCAATCTGATCAGCGACGGCGTTTGGCAGGAGGCGCGGGCCGCGATGGGATATCGGCCGGTCCCCGATGAACCGCTGGTTGTGAGCCTGGCTGGCCGTCCTTATATTGATGTGCGGAACAGCTTCAGCTCCTTTCTCCCCGAGGGGCTGCCCCAGGCGGTCGAGAACACAGTGGTGAACGCCTGGCTGGAGCGGTTGGCAGAGCATCCCGAGTTTCACGACAAGGTTGAGTTTCAGGTGGCGCAGACGGTTTTCGATTTCGCCTTCGAGCAAAACCTCTTCTCCCGCTACCCGGGCATGCTTGCTCCGGCGGAGCATGCGCAATACGTCGATGCGTTGCGGCGGCTAACGGTTCGAAATGTGGATCCGTCGCCCGAAGGATCGCTGGCCCAGGCGCTCAAGCGCATCGCGATCTTGGAAAACCATCTGGTGTCGTGGCCGCTGCCGGATCCGCCATTGCGACGGGCCTTCGGGCTGCTGGCCGCGTGCCGACAGTATGGCAGCCGGCCTTTTGCCATGGTGGCCCGTCATGCCTTCATGGCGGAGGCCATGCTCCGATCCGCGATCGAACGTCGGATGTGGTCCAACGATCGTCTGGAGGCGTTCAAGCGGTCCTTGGCGACGCCTGCCGGTCTGATGGCTACTGATTTTTCTTCCGTGGTTCAAGGGCGCCTGACGCCTGAGACATTCCTCAAGCGATATGGGCATCTGCGTCCGGGCACCTTTGACATCCTCAGCCCTCGATATGACCAGCGGGATGATCTGTTCCGGGACACGCTGACCTCGGCCAGGTCGGTAGACAGGACGGAGGATCGGACCTTTACTTTGACCGCGGAAGAGCGAGGAGCATTCGCCCAGCTCTTGAAGGAGATCCGGCTCCCCTTGTCCCCGGAGCAGCTTTTCGTTTATGCCGCCCAGGCCATTGTGGGTCGGGAGCATGCGAAGTTCGTGTTCACCCGGCCGCTCAGCGATGCGGTGGAGAACATTGCGGAATGGGGGGAGTGCATCGGCCTGACGCGCGAGGACCTGGCTCATTTGTCCTTGCACGACCTAGCCGAGACTCTGACCACGCCCGTTACGCGGGACCGAGAGACCTGGTTTCAGGAGCTCGCCCAGTCGCGGCGCACCTATGCCCGAGAGATGCGCGGGTTACACCTGGGATATATCATTCGCAGCGGCCAGGACCTGTATGTCGTGCCCCAGCACCGCGGCGCGGCGAACTTCGTGACGAGCAAGCGCCTCGAGGGCGCGCCGATTCGCCTGACCAACCGTATGACGGGTGCCACCGATCTGTTCGGAAAGCTGGTCTGCATCGAGTGTGCGGATCCGGGATTTGACTGGATCTTTACCAAGGGGATCGCCGGGCTGATCACCAAGTTTGGCGGAGCCAACTCTCACATGACCATTCGCTGTGCCGAGCTGGGGATTCCGGCCGCGATCGGAGTGGGCGAGTCCTTGTTCGAACGGTTGGCCTCGGCTCAGGCCGTAGAGCTGCGCTGCGATGAAAAGCTGGTCCGACCCGCGGGTGTTTAACGAACTATGAAGCGAATTGGACTGACGATGCGGGTAGTCACCGCGGAAGGCTACACGGAGGAGCGCGATGCCCTGGCCTGGGATTGGCACCGGTTCCTGGCTTCGGTTTTTCCTGATGCGTGCTGGCTCTCGATTCCCAATCTGGGCAATCGGGTGGACGACTATATCCGCGAATGGAGGATCGACGGATTGATCCTCACCGGCGGCAACGATCTGGGCTCCGCGCCACTGCGCGACATGACGGAAAGGGCGCTTCTTGGCTACGCTTTGGAAAACTCGATCCCCACTTTTGGTGTTTGCCGTGGTCTGCAAGTGATCCAGCATCATTTTGGTGGCGCCGTCCGTCCCTGTCCGGGGGAAGCCCATGTTTCTACCCGTCACTCGGTTCGTTTCCTCCAGTCTGGCTCGGGTCCCACAGAGCGCGTGGTCAATTCCTTTCATGCTCATGGGGTGCGCACCGACGAGGTTGCTGATTCGCTCCAGGCGTTGGCGGTGAGCGAGGACGGCTGGGCGGAGTGCGTGGCTCACCGCGCTCGTCCAATCGTCGGCGTTCAATGGCATCCTGAGCGAAACGCGGTGCCTGACCAGGACGACGTGCTCTTGATGCGTCGCACTCTGGGATTCCCGGATCCAACGCCGGTGACGGTTGCTGGGCCATCTGATCGGTTTGAGTATCTCACTCCCTTTTCCTTTCCACCATGCGTGCATTGATTTTAGCGGCGGGTCGGGGCTCGCGGATGCGTTCGCTGACAGCGAACGCGCCGAAGTGCCTGGTAGAGATTGCGGGGCGTTCCCTGCTGGATTGGCAGCTGTCGGCCCTGAGGGCCGGGGGGATCGATCAGGTGGCCGTGGTCCGAGGTTACCAGGCCGAGGCCTTGAGCGGTCCTGGCTACCAGACGTTCGACAACCCGCGCTGGGCGGAGACGAACATGGTGGCGACCCTGACCTGCGCGGACGCCTGGTTGCGCGCCGGCGACTGCATCGTCTCCTACTCCGACATCGCTTATCATCCAAGCATCGTGCGGACGCTGGCCTCCGCACCGGGCGACATTGTGATCAGCTACGACCGTTGGTGGAAACAGCTGTGGACCGAGCGCTTCGAGAATCCGCTGGGGGATGCCGAGACTTTCCAATGCGGGGCTGACGGTCGGCTGGCTGAGATCGGCGGTCGGTCGGATTCCGTTCACCGGATCCATGGGCAGTATATGGGGCTTCTCAAATTTACCACGTCAGGCTGGCAGAGGCTGGCGGCGTTTCTGGCGTCGCTCGCCCCCGAGGAGCGGGATCGGCTGGATGTGACCGGGTTATTTCGCCGGCTGGTGGCGGAAGGTTGGGTGATCTCGACGGTGCCCATCGAGGGAAAGTGGTGCGAGGTCGACAGCGACGAGGACTTGCGATTCTACGAGCAGAGGCTGGAGCAATCCGTGCCCTGGAGGCACGATTGGCGCTGGCAGGAGATGGCCGCTTAGGGATGCGCACGCGACAACGCCGATGAAACGCGTCAGCTCAGTGATAGCATTGGCCCATCAACCGCAGGTGGTCTGGGTTACGGGGCTCAGCGGAGCGGGCAAAAGCACGATTGCGCGAAGGGTGGTGGATTGCCTGCGTCGCCGGGGGTTGCCGACCCTGCTGCTGGATGGCGATGATGTGCGGCTTGCGGTGGCGGATCCCCACATCGGTCACGATCGCGTGAGCCGACTTACCAATGCCATGCGGATCGCTCGGCTGGCGAAGCTGCTCTCCGAGCAAGGCTTCATCGTCGTGGTGCCTACCATGTCCCTCTTTCGCGAAGTGCACCTCTGGAATCGGGAACAGCTGCCCAACTACCTTGAAGTATGGGTGCAGGTGAGCCTGGAGGTGCTGCGGCAGCGTGATGCCCGGGGCCTTTACAGCCGTGCTGCGCGGGGCGAGGCATCGGATGTGGTGGGGGTCCACGTGGAGTACGACGAACCTAAGGAGGCTCACCTGGTTCTACGCAACGATCAGGGAGAAGCCGGTTTGGAGGACTTGGTCCGTCAAGTAGTGGCGAGAATCGGTGCTGAATGTCATCCGCTGTGAATTCGAACGCCTCCATTCCGAGCCGTGAATTTCACCTATTATCCGCCCCCTTTCCGAGCGGATTGAGCTGGCTGGTGAGTGTCCTTACCGAGCTGAATATTCGCGTCACTCACGCCAATCCCCGTCTTTATCCGAACGGCTTTTGGCAGGCGGTGCCTGGTCGCCCCGGGTGCGAGCGCATTGTTCCGGAGGGCGTGTCGCACATGCGCTACTATCTGCCGCTGCTCCAGGAGCGGAATGAGTTTTGTCTCGAGCCGGGGGTTGAGGTTTTTTGGGAGCATTATCTCAGCTTTGCCCGACGACCGGACCGGCCGGTGTTTCTGTTTGTGCGGGATCCTCGGGATGCGATTCATTCCCTGTATCAACGCAACTACACGGCTATCTCCTTTCTGGAGTACCTCGATCGTCCTGAGGCGTGGGCGGACCATTTTCCGGACATGTTCCACCTGCCTCCCGCCGAGACCTGGTCGGCCTGGCATGCGATGTGGATGGGATTGGAGGGATTGGTTCCGGTGCGGGTGGTGCGGTTTGAGGACTCCCGTGAAGAGCCACTCAGCCTGGTTCGGCAGGTGCTCCTGGACCTGGGACTGCAGCGGTCGGATGCGGATATCCTTGTAGCAGTGGGGAGATCCAGTTTCTCGAAAACCAAAGCGGCGATGCAGCGAGCTGAGGCGGAGACTGGGAAGCCATTTCGAGTGGCACGCCAGGGTAGGGTTGGCGAGTGGCGCGAGTGCTATTCGGCTGAGGAGCTGCGGCGTTTTGGAGGTCCTGCGGTGGAGTGGATGCGTCGCTTCGGCTACGCCCCCGCTCCGGAGTCCGAACTCGAGGACCCGAATTCGTTCGGCTTGGATGGGACGGCGCTGCCGCCGGAGTTGGCCCGTTTCGAGGAGCGAGCGTGGAAATCGTTTGATGCCGGTGATCTGACTGAGGCGAAGTGGGTTTTGAGGCAGGGGATGCAGGCGAGGCTAGGCGGCGAGAGGGGGCGGTTGCGATTGGCCTGCGATTGGACAGCTCTCGATTGGACAGAAAAAGTGCTGGGTGAGCTCGCGACTCGGCGGCCTTTGGCGATCCGGGTGGCTAGCGCCTTCCAGGACTTTACCACTCGTTACGCCCTGTGGCCTTCCATTCGCAAGATGCTGTTGGCAGCCGCCGACCAGGTGCATCCCCCGGGAAGCGACTTCTTCTCTCGGCTTGATTCGACTGCCGTGCGATCGGTGGCTCTCCGGCGGGCTGCTGAGGAGTCTATGCCCAAATCGGAGCCATTGTTAGTGGAACAGGATTTTCTGGGCTTTGATCTCTACGGGTGGGGAGGACGGTTTTACGCAGTGGCTCGGAGCGCTCAGGGCCCTGGGTGGACATCCCTCACTCAACCGGAAGTTGCGGCGCTGCGCAAACAGGGTCAATTGTTTGTTGGGGACCTGTCATTTGAAGTGAAGGAGGCAGTGCAGGACCACCTCGCCCGCCGAGGCAAGTAGACCTGGGGGAAGGGTTTTCCCTTGATTCGGTGTCACGATCCCGCTTTCTTCGGGCTCGAACTCGTCCCTTCATCACTATCGATCGACATTCATGCGCACGCTTTTTCATTTCTCCGACCGAACCAAATCCATCTGGATTACCCTTCTCATGGGAGCGTCCTTGGTTTCGTGGCCTGTTTCGGCCGCTCCGAAATGGGTGATCTCAGGCAATGAGAACAAGATTGATTTGACGTCGGGTGTCTCCCGATTGGTTCCGAATGCTGCGCCGGATACGCTGACCCTGCTGAACTTCGAGTCGTTTCCGCCGGTCGTCGTGCACGTGACCAATGTCAGCAATTCCGTTCTTGGGCCGCCTTCCAACGTAGCTGTTACGGCGGATGGCCGGCTGGCATTGGTGGCGGATTCGGTTCAGATCGACCCGGTGAATCCGGGAAAGTGGTTTCCGGCGCATCGGGTTCACGTGGTGGATCTGACCGTGAATCCGCCTCGGGTGGTCGGGGAAGGCCGGACGGGTGCGCAGCCCTCCGGCCTGGCGATCGCCCCCAACGGCCGATTGGTGCTGGTGGCGAATCGCGCAGGCGGTTCAGTGTCCGTGTTGCGGTTGGAGGGCACGGCGCTGACCTGGCTCAGCGATGTGCCGTTGGCCCTGTCCGCCGATGAAGTGAGCGATGTGACCATCGCTCCGGACGGCACCCGGGCGTTCGTCAGCGTGCGGGAGAAGAACCATCTCCGCGAGCTGCGGATTGAGGGCGAGAAGGTGACTGCGACCGAGCGCAAGTTCTCGACCTATGGGCGTCCGTATCGAGTGCTCACCACCCCGGATGGACAGTTGCTGCTCACCGCGGGAATTGGAGCGGGCAACGGGCCGGATATGGACGCCCTTACGGTGATTGATTTGGAGGCGACGCCGCCCCGCACCGTTGATCTGGTGAAGCTGGGCATTAGTCCGGAGTCCATCGAGCTTAGTCCTGATGGCCGTTGGCTCGCTGCGGTCATGATGAACGGCTCCAATTTGGCTCCGCAGGACTCTTTACTCCAGGATCATGGCGAAGTGGTGTTGCTGGAGCGGGCGGGTCGGACGTTTCGACATCGTCAGACGGTTAAAGTAGGTCGCATTCCGGAAGGGGCTGCGTTCACGCCGGATGGTCGTCATCTTGTGGTGCAGTGTCATCCGGAGCGAAACCTGTGGCTGTTCGAGGTGACTAAGCGGGGGCTGCGCGATACCGGTCTCCGGATCTCGGTTCCGGGGATGCCATCTGGCATGCGGGCGCAGGGGGGGAGATAGAGTGTGATTTGATCGCGAAGCGGTCCGATGAGGGGTACGGAGAGAGTCCCGCCTTACCCTGACGCTCGGAGCTAAACCTGCATCTCGCCCACCTCGAACCATGCTCTCCCATTTCGTCACTGCCTTCCGTTTGACTTCGGCCGGCTCATCCTGGTAAATCCACTCATGCCCCTGACCCAGAGGTTCGTGGCTCTTCTCGGGTGCGTTTTCCCCTGGTTGAGTGTTTTCGCGCAAACGTCGCCGCTCAAGCTAGCGCCCGCGGCTCGCTTTGAGATTTCGGGTGAGAGCGGCGTGAGCGTGGTGACTGATGCGGACATCCTGCGAGGCCACGCCACCCTCGGTCGTCCTTCGAATGCTTCGGCTTCCGACGTCACCCGACGCTACTTCGTCGAGTTCCCGGTGTTTCATTTTGCCACCAACGAAGTGGTAGTCCGGTTCGTTCCCAAGGGTTCGGGAACCGTGCGGCTACGGTTGAGTGGGTATCGCGACCCCGCTCCCAATCAAGCCCTGTTTAAGGAGGAGGTGTTGTGGCATCGCGTGAGTGTCGAGGGTGCTTTGATACCGGCGGAGGTTTGGGCGGACCGGACGCTGCCGCTTCGGACATGGAATCAGGATGTCTCGGATCTGCCGGTCCGGGTCACCAAGGACACGCCGGTGGTCCTCCGGGTGGCTGCGCAGGCGGTGCGTCCGGAGGGGTGGACTGAGATGAAGCCGCTGCTTTCCAAGTCGACCCGGGCTCATGAGGCCGCGCGCCGTTATGCCAGAGGGGTGACCCTCCGCAAGTTCCTGGAGGTTTCACTGAGTGATCCCCAGCGTGTTCCGATTGCGGAGGCGGATCTCTCCGAGATCCGGAGCCAGGGATTTGATCACGTGCGCCTGCCGGTGGCTTGGCATCTCCATCTGCAACGGGAAACGGGCAGCATGGTTCCCAAGGAGCTCTTCGCGCAGGTGGAAGAATTGATTTCGGCTGCGCGCCGATGCGGCCTCTCGGTAGTGATGAGTTTTCACGGCTTTAATGAGTTGGTTCAGAATCCCAGCGGGGGGGCAGCGCGGCTGTTTGTCATCTGGGAGCAGATCTCCCAACGTTTCGCTGACGTTTCTGACCACCTGGCCTTTGAGATCCTGGACGAACCTGGAAGCGAGGTGCCCACCCAGGCGTTGATGTCCGCCTATGAGGAAATCATCCCCATGGTTCGCGCGCATTCCGCTCGCCGGACGATCTTTGTCGCTCCCAGCGGAGCAGGGACCTTCGCCAGTCTCGCCAAGCTCCGTCTGCCGCCGGGGGATGACAACTTGATCGTGACGATTGATTGTGCGGATCCGGTCCTCTTTACGCAGCAGGGGCGCACGTCGGCTCCTTTGAAAGGGGTGCTATTCCCGGGGCCACCGGAGACGCCGCTCGCCTCTGGCGAGGGTGCCACGCTTACTGCCGAACAGTCCCGCTGGCTTGGTCGCTACAATCAGCGAGCGGGTGACCGTAATCCGTCCAGCCCGGCGGCCTTTCGGGGCCTGATCGCTTTGGCCAGGCAATGGTCTGCGCATTATGGTCGGCCGGTCTATTTTGGGGAGTTGGGGTGTCATGCTCAGGCGGATCCCGTTTCGCGGGCGAGATATTATTATTCCTTTCGCAAGTCGCTAGACGAAGTGGGCATGGGGTGGGCGATTCTGGGCTGGAAAGGTGATTACCGTTACTGGTCGGATTCCGACCGGCAGCCGGAGCCGGGCCTGAGGGAAGCCTTGTTCGGGACCGGGGTGCCAGCCTGGGTGACCGATCGTTCCAAATTGGGAATGAGTGTCCCACGGAGTCTCGAGACTGCGGGTTCTCCCGGTTCGGAAGGATTGGCCCCGATGGGCGCGGTGCCGGTCGGGATGCTTACTCGGGTATGGGATGGTCCGTGGCGATCGATTGCCGTGGGGGCTTCGCTTCTAGGTCTGGGGTTGTTGATCGTGGTGTTTCGCCGCTGGATGCGGGAGCGATCAGCCGGCCTAGGTCTTTCTGAACTGACGATTGGCGCCGTGGTTTCCTCGGGTCGCATGGAGGTATTGCCTCTAGAGACGGCTCGGGACGGCATGCTGCGGCACTTGGCGAGAGTGATGATGGAATCGGCTATTCCGAGGTTGATGGGACAGAAACGGGACCTCATGCGCGTGCAGGAGCGGGCGGCTCAGGATCTTGCGCAGTTGGACCGACGGCTGGAAGCGGTCCAGGCCCCGTTGCAGCAGCGCCTGAGCGCCTACCAACGTCGCATCGTAGAACTCGAGCATCAACTCGCTTTGAAAGGTTTGGAGAACAAGGAGCTGATCCAAGCCAAGATCCAACTGGCGAAGGAGCGCTTGGAAGCCGCGCGCGCTCGCGATGCTCTATTGCTTTCCAAGCACTCCCTGAACTAAACCTGGAAACACCTGTCGAACCCGGCCGACTCGATCGATCCGTGCCGGGCTCGCTCGTCGCCTGTCTTACCTGGGTATCAGGGTGTGGGAATCGTTTCCGACATCCTGTGACAGGCTGAGCTGGCGTCGAAGCCCCATGGTGTCCACGATGACCACCGTGCCATCGACCAGCGCCATTTGGCCACCGTTGATGTGGTTCGTCCTCGACCACCTGGCTTGGTAGGTGTCCGGTTTTCCGTAGCTGCCGGCGAACCGGGCCACCGTGATCCTTCCCGCTCGAGTGCAGGTGGCAGTATCCCCGCCCTCGATATCAAAGTCGGTGGTGGTGAACGTTTGACCTCCGCTGGCATTGGCTTGGGAGCCCGTCCCGTCCATGAGCACGCGGGCATCGGTTCCGATTCCGTAGGCTATATTGATGTCGCGCAAGCGGCCGAACGACACCGCCGCCGGACGCCATTTCTCCACCGTCGGACAGGTCAGAATCTTGGCGGCATTGAGCTGGTTGGACATCACGGAATAGTGCTCCGCAGCCGTGGTGCGCCCGTTGCTGCCGCCCTTGGGATAGGAGATCATCCAGGGAAATTTATCCTCGTTATCTTGGAGCCACAGCTGATAGGCGAGACCGATTTGTTTCACGTTCGAGATGCACTGCACCCGCCGTGCCTTGGCTTTGGCTCGGTTGAGTGCCGGGAGAATCATGCTGGCTAGGATTCCGATAATCGCAATAACGACCAGCAGCTCGATGAGGGTGAAACCGCGTTTCCGACGCCGTAACGATTGAGTGAGTGGATGCATATGGACCTCTTCCGGTTAAGGGTGGTTGATGTTTCCCAGGCGCTTGGCGCCTCGACTCCCCTGTTTAGCTCCCCACGCTGACACTTTCAACAGAGGGTGGAATCAGGGGATTGTCAATAGCTGCAGTTGGAGCTGATCAGGCGCTCGTCCCGTTGCGTGCTTGTTCCTGTGTTCGGACCATGGAATGAGAGGCTTTCCCCGTGGTTGGGTTTTTGCCGGCCGTCCTCGATCCGCTCGCGGCGGCGATTCTGCGGAGGAACTTTTTCTCAGAGTCCTCCGGAGCTGATCGTTTCAGCGAGCCTATAGAAGATCTGACCGTTCGCGATCGCTTTCGTCACGCTGTTCCGAACAGGCGGTGAAAGTTGGAGCCGACTTGATGGGCCAGGGCATCTAGAGGGATGCCAAGGAAGTCGGCCAGCCCTTGATAGATGGCGGCGAGATTGGCGGGATGGTTGATCGGTTTCAAGGTGTCTGGTGCGACCAGCGGGAACGGACACCTCTCGGGGGGCGGCAATTGGTCGGGAGCATCGGTTTCGACCAGCAGTCGGTCGAGCGGCACTTGCCGGAAGGTTTCCCGCTGCTTCGCTTTGCGTGCGTGCAGATAGTAACCCGGGAAGGAGAAGTAGGCACCCTGCCTGGCGAACGAGGGAATCATCTCCGGAGGGCCGCCGAAAGAGTGGAGGAGAAAGCCCCGCGCGGGGCGAGCTTCCCGTCTCAGGCATGCTTCCAACTGGCCCCAGGCCTTCAGGCAGTGGATGGTCAGGGGGAGATTTCTTTCGGCGGCCAGACGCAGCTGCCAGACGAACACCTCCTCCTGATCCTCCATGTTGGGGTCGGGAATCCATCGGTCCAATCCCACTTCCCCGATGCCAGCACCGGGAAGTTCGAGGAATTTCTGCAGGGACTCTTTCCAGGCTGGAGTTCTTTCCGTGATGTACCAGGGATGGTAGCCGAAGCTGGGAAGAATGCGTGGAAAGCGGGTGGCCAGATCCTGGACGTGCGGCCAATCCTCTTCGCAAGAACCGTTGACCACCATCCGTTCGATCCCGGCTGCCGCCGCGGCTTGCATGAGACCCTCGGCGTTGAGGTTGAGCCGGGCGTCCTGGAGGTGGTTGTGGGCGTCGTACAGCTTGGGGAGGCGGGAAGTCTGAGCGGGGGTGATTGTTTCGGCCGACTGGTATTGTTGCGCGAAGTCACGGATGCGTTCCCTGAGCTTCCCCAGGCCGTTTCGGCGGTTAGGGCTGAGATGCGCCTGGATGCCAGATTCCGCCAGCGCATCGCCCTCGTAGGCCAGGATTTCAGCGGGGGTGGCTCCGCTAAAAAATTCGCAGAGCAGGGAAGCCACTCCTTTCACGATGGCCGAGTCTGAATCGGTTTGAAATTGGCATTTCCCTTCAAGCAGCTCGGCGGCCAACCAGAGTTTCGACAAACATCCAGGAATCCGATGCGCGTCGGTCCTGAATGCGGCCGGGAAAGGGCTCGACTGGCGGGCTCGTCGGACCAGGTACGACATTCGCTCCTGCGAATCGCCCAGGCTCCTTAACTCCTGCAGCCACTGTCGATGCTTGTCTGCCAGCTCCATATCCGTTGAGTTAGGCGAAGAACGTGAGGGCCTCGCGAGTGGCGCTCACCAATCGGTCGATGTCCTGCGGGGTGTTGTAGAGAGCCAGGCTGGCCCGGGCTACCGAACTGAGGCCGAGTTCGGACAGCAGGGGCTGGGCGCAGTGGTGTCCGGAGCGAAGGGCAATGCCCCGTTCATTGGCGAATGTCACCAAGTCGTGGGCGTGAACTCCCTCGAGAGTAAACGACAGTACCCCGCTGCGATTTTCCCGCGAGCCCAGCACCCGAAGTCCTGGAAGCGCCTCCAGTTGTTCCAACGCGAGGTGAGTGAGCTCGCGTTCCTGCCGTTCCAGGCTCGGACGTCCGATCTGGTCGAGGAAATCGAGGGCTGCGTGGAGGCCGATCGCCTCCGCGATCGCGGGCGTTCCCGCCTCGAAGCGTTGGGGCGGGGGAGCAAACGTGGAATCCAACCAGGAGACATTTTCGATCATCTCTCCGCCGCCTTGCCAGGGATCCATGGTGAGCAGTCTCTCCTTGCGGCCGTAGAGAACGCCGATACCCGTGGGGCCGTATACTTTATGACCGGAGAAGGCGAGGAAGTCGCAATTCAGATCCTGCACATCCAGGGGGAGGTGCCCGGCGCTTTGGGCGGCATCTACCAGCGTCACCACACCGCGCGCGCGCGCGACGGCACATACTTCGGAGACGGGGCTGACCGTTCCCAACACATTGGAGAGGTGGGTGAACGCAAGTAATTTGACCTGCGGAGTGAGCAGCGACACGAGCTGGTCCCAGCGAACTTCCTGCGCTGAGCGGTCCAGGGGCAGGAAACGCAGCTCGGCTCCCGTCTGACGGCAGAGCATCTGCCAGGGAACCAGATTGCTATGGTGCTCGAGAGGGCTTAGGAGGATCTGATCTCCGGCGCGCAGTTGGCGACGTCCCCAGGACTGGGCCACCAGATTAATGGCCTCGGTTGTTCCCCGGGTAAAAACAATCTCAGCTGGCTCTTTGGCTTTCAGGAAGCGGGCCACCCGGGCGCGAGCGGCTTCGAAGGCGATGGTGGATCGTTCGGCCAGTTCGTGAATCGCCCGGTGCACATTGGCGTTGTCCCGCTCGTAGAAGCGTGTGAGTGTCCGAATTACCTGCTGAGGCTTGTGGGTGGTTGCGGCATTGTCGAGGTACACCAAGGGATGGCCGTGGACGGTTTGGTCCAGGGCGGGAAATTGCCGGCGCAGCACCGCGGGATCAAACCGGGGTGGCGTAGTCGGAGCCTCGATTGAACGGGGATCGATCACTGCACACTGTTCTATCCGTCCGTGCGGCAGGTGGGCGAGTCCATTTATGCCTCATACAACTTCTTTACCTCCAGGGGGGTCACTGTCTAGGCTTCCCTTCCGTGAAACTGTTGGCGGCATTCATCTTGGTCCTCTTGATCCTGTTGTCGGCCTGCTTCTCGTACGCCCATCTCAAGATTTACCAACATCGGTTTGAGCAGTCCCTCATGTCGGAAGGGACTCGGGCTTTGCGTTCGAATCCTGAGCTCAGCCAAGTCAGTCTCTCCTTCCAGGGCTTGGATGCCCGGCTGAGCGGGTTCGTTTCCCATCCGCGTTTTCGGCTCGAAGCCCAGGAAAAGATCCATGCCTTGGCCGGTGCGCGAGCGCTTACGAGCTGGAACCAGATTCGCGTTTCGCCGGTGCTTCGACTGGATCCTCAGAGCGCTGGCGGATACCGGGTCAGCGGCTGGATGCCTTCGGATCTTTGGCGGGATCGGGTCGCTGCCCTGTTGGCCACCTGCGCTCCCCGGCAGGTTTTCGATGTGACGGCTATTCAGGTGGACCCGACGGTTCTCGATCCGGCCTATCTGGACCAGGCCAGCTTGCCCTCCTTGCTGGGTTCGTTCTTTGCGAGCGTTAGCCAAGGGGCATTGGTATTGGAGCCCAACCGACTTGCGTTGTCCGGCACGGTGCGCACGGAGACCGAGAAGCTTGCGTTGCACTCGTTGGCTCAGCGGAGCATGCCGGGACCAGGGAATCCGGTGGTGGAGAACAACATCGTGCTGGCGGCTGGTGCTGACCAACGGGGGCGTGGACAGGCCTGGGTTGGGGCAGGAATTCCGGGGTTGGATCTGGGGCGTGCCCTGCGCAGCTTTCCGATCTTCTTCGATTCCGGTTCCACTGTGCTCAAGCCGGAGGAGGCGGCCAAGGTGGACCAAGTGGTGGCCGCGATTCGTCAGTTGGCGCCCCAGGGTAAATTTGTGGTCACTGGTTTCTCGGATTCCTCCGGAGCCGCTTCCGTGAACCAGCGGCTGAGCCTCGGACGCGCGGAGGCGGTGGCGGCCCTGATGGTGGCTCGCGGGCTTCCCCGCGGGCAGCTCGAGCTTAGATCCGTGATCGAGAAGCTCAGTGCAGCACAGAACAAGAACCCGGACGCGCGCCGACGAAGCCGCCGGGTGGAAGTGACAGCGAAGGACAACGCATCCCGGATCCCGTAACGGTTATGGAGCCTATTGCCTATTTTTTGACCCACAGTTTCACGCTTCATTTGACCCTGGCCGTGCTGGCCGGAGCCATTGGCCTGGTGGCTGGATGGTGGTGGTGGGGCAAGTTCGAGTCGCAGTGCGCCTCCCTGCAGACGGAGCTGCAGCAGCAGCGAGAGCGGACGCAAAGGTTGACCCGGGAGCGCGATGAGCTCAATCGAACACGCGATGAGCTGCAAGCTGCTGCTGCTACAGCCAAGGCCGAAGTGGCGCGATCTCTCGAGGCTCTCTCAGCTGCGGAGCAAGAGCGCGCGAGCTGGGAATCCCTCCGGTCCGAGCTGCAGGGTCAGCTAGCATCGCTTCAGGAGGTTAACTCCGCGTCGGAGAAGCGCACGGCCGAGCTGATCGCTGAGAACGAGGCGCTGGTGGGTCGGAGGGTGGAGCTGGAGGGAGCCCTCGTGATGGCCGAGGCCGACTTGAAACGCCTGCGGCTCGAGTCCTCTTCCGTGCAGAAGGATCGTCAGGCCTTGGAGAAGGCGGCCGCGGAAGCTCAGACCAAGCTGCAAGCCGCTGAGCAGACCGCGGTCGTGTTGCGCCAGCAGGCTGCCGCGGCCGTCGCGGACAAAGATGCGCTCAGCAAGTCGCGAGGTGAGCTGCAGAGTCGAAACAACCAACTCGAGGGTGAGCTGGTGGCGCTCCGACAACAAGCCGCCATGGTGAGTCAGCAGAGCGAGGAGTGGAGTCAGGCCCGCTCCGGGCTTCAGGCGAAGCTCACCCAGATGGCGGCCGAGTTGAGCCAGGCGGATGAGCGTGTGGCTGCCGCCAAGCAACTGGAAACGGAGTTGGAGCGCGTGAAAGACTTGGCGGTGCTGCTCGAGGAGCGCTGCGTCCAGTATCAGAAGGAGATCGAGACCCTCCGAGGCCCGGTCTCCGATCCCGAGCCGGAGGAACGCCGGGACACCACTTCAGGGGGCGGCTCGGCCGAGATTCGTGAATTGTTCTGAGTTGCTGCTATGCGCCTCTCGCCGTGCCTGCCGCTCCGATCCCTGCTGTGCTTCCTCACGGTCGCGCTCGGCATCCCTGCCGACGCCCAGCTCTCTCCCGCTCGTCAGGAACCGGTGATCGGTGCGCGCATGCCCGCGCTGAGCGCGGATGGAACGCGACTCGCCTTTGTTTATCGCGGAGACCTTTGGCTCGCATCGGCGGAAGGGGGCCGTGCGGTCGCCCTGACTCAAAACATCGAGACAGATGCCTACCCGCTTTTCTCTCCGGATGGCCGATGGGTGGCGTTTGCGAGCAAGCGCACGGGAAACTCGGACATCTTTGCCGTCTCGGTCGATGGCGGATCACCGCGCCAGCTGACCTGGCATGGCGGTGTGGATCTGCCCTGCGGCTGGAGTCCGGATGGTCAGCGGCTACTGTTCTCAGGCAAACGTGACAGTGCCAACTTCGGCATCTTCGCGCTCGACGTTCAAACCCTCCGCACTGAGCTGCTGTGTGAAGATTACGCCGCTCTCCATTCCCCGTCGTTCGCCGCCGACGGGAAGCGTGTGGTTTACGGTCGCTATGGCTTTCCTTGGACCCGGCCGCGGTATCATGGATCCGCCGCCGCTCAGATCTGGATCATGGACCTGGAGCGCCAGGCGCGCTATGCGGTGACTCAGGACGGATTCCAGCATTTGTGGACCCAATTCCAACCCGACGGGCGTCGCTTGGTCTGTGTGACGGTGGCGGAGCCCACGCCATCGACGAGCACGCTTCAGCAGGTCTTGCCGAAGGTGGTGGATTCACCGCGTCGGACCCCCAATCTCTGGGAGTTTAACCTGGAAGGGGAAGGTCGCCCGCTCACCCACTTTACCGGCGCCCCGGTGCGTTTCCCCAGCGTGGCCCGTCGATCCGGGGACATTGCCTTCGAGCAGGGCCTTGACGTCTGGCGACTTAGGCCGGGGGCCAAGGAGCCTGAGCGCATCACGCTTTACGTCTCCACCGACGAAAAGCAGAGCACTCGGCGTCGGGAGAAGCTTACCGGCGGTGTCAGTGAGGCTGAGCCTTCACCGGACGGGAAACGCTTTGCGTTTGGACTTCGGGGGGATCTGTGGGCGATTCCGGTGGAAAAGCCCAAGGGAGTGGCCGGTCGGTCGGCGGAGTTTGCTCGACGGCTGACGGACTGGGCGGGCGATGATTCGGATTTCGTTTGGACCCGCGATGGTAAGCGATTGATCTTCACCTCGGATCGAGAGTTCAACCAACGGCTCTACCAGCTCGATCTCGAGACCAAGGCAATCAGTCCATTGTGGTTGCGGGACGAAGACGTTACCGGGCCGCGTCTGTCCCCGGATGGCAAGACGCTTGGGTTCTGGGTGTCCGGCAAGGAGGGCGGGCTGTTCCTCATGTCGCTCGACACGCTTCAGGCCCGTCGGTTGATCAAGCTGCCTGGGCCGCAGGTTTATGGCTCGGGCGGAGGTCGTTTCTCCTGGTCCCCGGACCAGCGCTGGCTGGCCTACGAGGGCAGAGGGGATAGGCTGAGCCAGAACATCTGGGTAATCTCCGTGGATGGCGGGGAGCCTATCAATGTCACACGGTTGTATGCCCAGCACGGCGATCCAGTTTGGTCTCCCGACGGCAAGTATCTGTTGTTTTCCAGTAATCGGGATGGCAGCGGTCTTTATGTCCTGCCTCTCAAGTGGGAAGAGGCGCGGACCCTCGATACGGATTTGAAGTATGAAAAGCCGGCTGGTTCGGTGGAGGTGGAGATCGACTTCCGGGATATTTCCCGTCGCATCCGCAAGGTGACTCCTCAGCAGCCTCAGGACGATCTGGCGATGACGACGGACGGTATCATTTGGTTTTTGTCGGAGGGCGATATTTGGTCGGTGGGATGGGATGGCCGCGATGCACGTCGAGCCACCACGGGCGGCGGGAAAAGCCATTTTAGGATCGCTGCCGAAGGCAAGAAGGGCTTTTACACTCAGAACGGGGACTTGTACACCCTGAGCCTCGACTCAAAATCGAGCGAGAAGGTGGCGTTTACCGCCGATTGGGAACGGGATGTGATCTTGGAGCGGAAGGCGGCTTTTACACAGTTCTGGAGATCCTACCATCGGGCCTTCTACGACGGGAATTTCCATGGCCGCGACTGGGAAGCTATCCGGAAGCGGTATGAGCCATTGCTGGGCGCGGTGGAGACCAGCGACGAGTTTAGCCAGTTACTCGGCATGATGGTGGGAGAGTTGGATGCCTCTCATGCTGAGGTTAAGTCGGCGGCTCCCGCGCCCTCGCCGATCACGCCCCATCTCGGCTTCACGTTTGATTACAGTCATCCTGGGCCGGGGCTGCGGATTCAGAGGGTCCCGGAGGGGGCGCCCGGATGGTTTTCCAAGACCTTGCTGCGGCCAGGCGAGTATGTGCTGGCGATCGATGGACGCGAGGTGCGCGCTGACGAGCGGCTCTATGAATGGATCAATGATAAGCAGGATCGCGAGTTTGAGTTCACCGTGAGTTCCACGACCTCCACCAACCAAGCGCGGCTGGTGAAGTATAAGGTGCTTACCTCCGAAGATTGGAACGAATTGGAGTATCGAAACCGAGTCGAGCGGCGTCGCAAGCTGGTCCAGACCGCTGGTCAGGATCGGATTGGCTATCTCCATGTTTCCGGCATGTTGTCCGCCAACCAGGCCAAGTTCGAGCGGGAGATTTACGAGGACATGGTGGGGAAGGATGCGATGATCATCGATGTGAGGTTCAATACCGGGGGAAATATCTCCGACACCCTCATTGACTGGTTGGAGCGACGCGTTCACGGCTACATGCGGTTGCGCGACGGCCGCGCGGAGCCCTCTCCTGCGCTGGCCTGGAACAAGAAGCTCATTGTGCTGATGAACGAGCACAGCTATTCGAACGCCGAGATGTTCCCCTATGCCTTACGGGCTCGGGGTTTGGCGCGGTTGGTGGGAAAAGCGACCCCTGGGTATGTGATTTGGACGTGGGAATTCCGGTTGGTGGACGGGACCGGCGCTCGCATGCCGATGACTGGATTCTATCGTCTGGATGGGACCACTCAGGAGAACAGCGGTGAGGTGCCAGATGTGGAAGTGCCGCTGTCACCCCAGGACTGGTTGGAGGACCGGGATCCGCAATTGCTTAAAGCCATTGAGTTGCTGACGCAATGAAGGAGTCACAGCCACAGCTCGACGAAGTATCGTCGAGCTGTGGCTGTGACTCTTTCAGGAGGGTAGGGAGAGACTCCGTCGAGCCCATGAACGTTCAACGTGCGAAAAGCTTGGAGGAGCCGCGTCGAGAAGCGTTTAGGGGTAAACTACGTTGAGAGGCCCTCATGGGGGTAACCCTCCGTGTGGAGCTGAGTCTGAGGCCACTGCGGGATCGACGGAGACCAGAATTATAAGCTCAATCGAATCTCCCTTGAGTCAGGTGACGCAAGTCTCAGAAGCGCGTGGCATCGCTGAGCGATGCTCCGTACTTTAAACAGTTCCGGGGGTGCGAGCACCCCCGGCTATATCTCTTTGAACCCGGCGGGTTCGGGCTCCCCAAACACCAAGGTCAGAGGCCGCCGTGTTGCCCAGCTTGCTTAGGCTTAGTCTCGATCTTCAATGGCAAAGAGGAGAGCCCTCTACGGCTTTCCCACCTCCGTCGGGTAGGACGTGCCTCCAAACTGTGAACTGTTGGCCGTCGGTATAGACACGTTGACTCGGGCTCCTGCCGACGGTAGCTTGGGAGTCAGTTCTTAGATCTTGTATGATTGGCTCTTCTGCAAACAAATCAGTTTCGGCCGCGCCCAGCTTTCGGCTGGGTGATGAACGGTTGATCAAGGTGTCTCCGAGCGCCGCCAAGAAGGTGGGGTCTCTGCTCGCGAAGCAGGGTCGACCGCAAGGCGTTCTGCGGGTGGCGGTTGTAGGAGGGGGTTGTTCCGGTCTCCAGTACAAGATGGACCTGCAAGACGCGCCGGCCAACCGTGATATCTTGGTGGAATCGGCCGGTATCCGGGTTGTCGTTGATCCCAAGAGTGCTTTGTATGTGACCGGGAGCGAGCTCGACTATGTGGATGCTCTTCAGGAGGGCGGCTTCAAGGTTAAGAATCCCAATGCAGCGACCAGTTGCTCGTGCGGCGAGAGTTTCAGCGCCTGAGCCAGGGCATGATCACCGATCTTTTTGCATTGCTCAACGAGCCGCGTCGCCCGTGGATCGACCCGGAGCATCTCAAGTCCAAATTTCACGCACTCTCCAGCGAGGTGCATCCCGACCGGTTTCACCAGGCCACTGACTGCGAGAAGGAGCTGGCCACCAAAACCTATGCCTCGCTCAACGCCGCCTACACCACTCTGAAAGAGCCCAAGGATCGCCTGCTACACCTGCTGGAGCTCGAACGAGGCAGCCGCCCCGGCGACATTCAAAAGATTCCGCCGGGAACAATGGATCTTTTTGTGGAAATCGGACAGGCCTGCCGGGACATCGATACCTTTTTGAAAGAACGGAGCGAGGTCACCTCTCCCTTGGTGAAAGTGCAGTACTTCCGTAAAGCGTTGGGCTGGGTCGACGAACTAGGCCGCCTGCAGCAGATGGTTAACGCGAAGCGCGACCTGTTGGTTTCTGAGCTGCCTCCGATGAACGCAACTTGGGAGGCTTTGGATGCCGGATCCTCCTCCCCAGATCGGGCAGCCAAGCTCCCCCTGGACAAAATTGAACAGATTTACCGCGGTTTGAGCTATGTGTCGCGTTGGACTGAGCAGATTCAGCAGCGTTTGGCGGAGCTTGCCTGATCGATTCTAACCCTTAATTGGGTTGGGCTGCGCAATTTGTCACACACTGAGACAAGGGTCGGTACATTTCTGCCTCAATGTCAGGCAATATCTGCTCCCTCCGTGTCGTCGAAACCGAAATTCAGGTTTAAAATCCTCGGGATTCGTGGGATTCCCCCGACACTGAGGCCTTGGTACGGGTGTTGCTGCCCAGGCCA
Organism: Verrucomicrobiales bacterium; assembly: GCA_016793885.1. Classification (NCBI taxonomy): domain Bacteria; kingdom Pseudomonadati; phylum Verrucomicrobiota; class Verrucomicrobiia; order Verrucomicrobiales; species Verrucomicrobiales bacterium. The sequence continues at coordinate 51,430 of JAEUHE010000203.1, read as the reverse complement.
GTATGAATGCAATACTGAGTTTCGACAACCGGGACAAGGTATTACTCTCCGCCGTGGTTATCTTAGCCTCGGCAAAAAGTCACATCTTTTGCCTACCTAACAGCGCTATGCGTTGACACGTTTAGCGTCCTGCACAATTGGGTTGTAGCCTGGCGGTTCGCGAGTGTGAGCCGCCAGTTTTCTTTTTTGGCACGTGGAGGAAACGGCCTCGACGGGGTGCCGAGGGAGGCACTCCTCCCAAGACTTCCCGACGTTCCGGCGCCGCCGAGCCTATGGCGGGACGAGCGTCCCTTACGGTCCGGAGTCTTCTTTGTGTAGGGGACGAGTCCTCGGGGGCGGTAAATCCCCCTGCGGTCCCGAAGACTGACGTCGTCTCCTAGAGGGGGAAATGCAAGCCGTCCCGCCTACTGCACGACCTTTGTTCCGATCGCCTTGAGTTCGTCGATCTGTTCCTTCCGCGCTTTGGACGAAAGCGGGTTTCCCTTGAGATAGACGGTCAGGAAGGGGGCGAACCGGTGCTCGGTGTCCTTTTTGGCAATCTCGATGAGCGGGGTCAGGTTGCGGATCCGATTTCCTTCGATGAAGAGGTTGAACAAGGTGCCTACCCCATCTAGCGGCGCCAGATCTGCGATCGAATTCCGGTTAAGCGACAGGGTGAACAGCGCTTTGAGCGTTCCGATTCCCTCGATACTCTTGAGTTTGTTGTCATCCAAATAGAGGGAGGAGAGCCGCCTGAGCCCGAGGACGGGAGACAGATCCGCGATCCGATTGGAGCTGGCGTAGAGAGCGTTCAGATTGGTGAGTCCCCGCACGGCCTCGAGGGTTTTGAGCCGATTCCGGCTTAGCTCGAGATATTGTAGCGAGGGAAGCGAGGCGAGGGGCGCGATATCCTCGAGCGCATTGTCAGACAGGGTCAGCGACTGAAGCATGCCCAGGCCCTTGAGAGCGCTGACATCCTTAATTCGATTCCGGCTGAGATCGATCAAAGCCAAGCTGCGGCATTTTTCCAGACCGGCGAGATTCGTAATGCCCAGGCCGCGAGCTTCCAGGGTGGAGAGGTTTACCACATCCGCCTCGACAATCGGCTTGTCGGTATCCCGCTTTTCAAACACATAGCGTCTCACGGCCGACTCCAGATTCTTGTCGGCGAAGATGGGGGGGCTGGGAGGCGCCGGGGCAGCCGGCTCCGCAGCGTAAGTGAGAAGCCCCGCCGAGATCCATGCCAGGCAAAAAAGTCTCATCGAAACGCGGTAACGACCCGAAGTGATGTTTTGTTGGAGCATTCTTGAACCTAAATGGCGCAATCCCAAAAGCAGCGCAAGACTTTTTGGTGTCGAGCAGCCCGTCGGACTTGCACCCCCGGCTAGATCTCTTTGAACCCTGCGGGTTCGGGTCCTGCCCACAGCGTGTGAAACTCTGGCATTCCCTAATTCTAGTGAATAGCTCCCGCTTTACTTTTCCTCAATCCCTAGTTGTAGGGATTGATCGACCTTGGTGGGTCGGTGACATTGTTAGAGACAAGTTAAGGTGTTACGGACGCCAAGGAAGTGGGGGAGGAATGTGCTTCGGGGGATTACTTCTTGCTGGTTTCGAACACTCCGCTCCACCCTTCGGGAGGTGGGGAATTCAGGAGTTTTTCGCACCGTTCGAGATAGATGGGTGTGAGTTCATCCTGAGGTTCCAAGCGCAGCGATTCCTGGAAGGCTTCGATCGCCGCTTGAAAGTTACGTTGGCGGTAGAGCACGACCCCTTTCTCGTAGTGGCGCAGCCAATCCAGATCCAGCTTTTGATCTGCGGCTTGAGGAGGGATGGTGAAGACTTCGACGGGTTTGGTCTTGCCTTGGACTCGCACAAAATCGACCGAGCGGAGAGTGAAGCGTTCGCGGACAAAAGACGCGACGCTTTCGCCGAGCAACAAATCCAGGTGGTATTGTTTGGTGAGGCTCTCGAGGCGGGACGCCAGATTCACGGCATCGCCAATCACCGATACCTCCATCTTTTCCTCCGACCCGAGATTTCCCACAATGACCTCGCCATGATTGATCCCCAGGCCGAACGCCAGGGGTTGCAGGCCGCTCGCCTGCCAGGCCAGGTTCAATTTCTTCAAGCCCTCGCGCATTTGGAGCGCCGTCAGAACCGCTCGTTCCGCATCCGTCGCCACCCCTCCGCTGACGAAGCTTCCCCAATCGGCCATCACCGCGTCCCCGATGAACTTATCGAGTCGCCCGCGGTTTTTAACCACCGTCCCGACCATTTCTTGAAAGTATTCGTTCAACTGCTTCACGAGCAGCGCGGCGTTAGCCCCCTCGGTTAGAGAGGTGAATCCGCGGATGTCAGAGAAAAGGATGGTGACCGGCTTGCGGACCCCGACCAGCGAGTTGAGGTAGGTTTGCGGGTTGTCCAGCAGTTCTCTGACGACGTCCTTTGCCACGTATCGTTCCAGGGTTCGGCGTAGCTGGGCCTTTTCCCGGCGGGCTTGGGCAAAGTCGTAGACAAGCCCGACGGAACCGCTGGTGAGTAGGACGGCGACCGGGGCGACTACTGCGATAAAGAGGTCGGCGTAATCGTAGAGAAACTGAGCGGTGAGCAGGTAGAGCGTGACGCAGAGTATGGACAGCGAGAATCGCTGGAACAGACGAGGGAATCTCCAGCTAAAGAGCCAGGCCACCAAGCCACCCCAAGCGGTGAGGGCCAGGTTGGTTGCGAAGGTTGCTTCCTTGAGAAATTGGCTGTTGAGGGCTGCGCTGAGGAAGTTGAGGTGGATTTCGGGCCCCAGCATTACTTCGCCCCCAAACGGCGTGCGGTGCTCGTCGTGAAAAATGGAGGCCGCCGGGCCGATGATGACAATCTTGTCCTTGAAGTAGCCTTTGGGGTTATAGTTTTTTTCGAGGACCATCGGGTGAAAGAGATCAATGAAAGGCACCCGCGCAAATCCTTGATTGGGCTTCGCCGCGTAGCGAAATCGGTGCGATTCGGTCCCGGGAAGAATCATGTCGGCTCGTCCGGCCTGCCTGAGGATTCGACCGGCAAACGACTCGATGGTGACCTCCGGGGGAACCACGGAGGCGATGTCTCCGCCTTTCTGGAAAGCGATCCGCCGGATAGCCCCATCGGCGTCCCGTTCCGTACGGATGAGCCCAATCCGAAGATCCTGCATCGGATGATTGGTGCCCGGGTCGATGACGCTGGCAGGAGGGTACTGTAGCGTATCGTAATTCTTGCCTTCGGACTCTTCCAATGACACGTAGTTGGCTCCCACCACCACCTGGTTGGGATAGCGATCCAGCACCGCCTTGAGTTTCTCGTCCGCTTCGGTTTCCCCTGCGAAGACGATGTCCAGAGCGACTACTTTAGCGCCGGCTTGGATGAGCCTTTCGATAGCGATCGCCCAGATCTCCCGAGGCCAGGGATAGCGTTGGCAGATCAGTTCGATCGCTCGATTGCGCCGGGATTCGGCATCGGGATAGTCCTGATTGTAGCTGGGTTGATCGATGGCGACGAACGCCAGCCGAGGATCAACCGGGGCTCGCTGTCCGAGCCGGAGGCGCAAGTCTTGGGAATAGACCTCGATTTCGTAGAGATAGCTTTCCGGAAGCAGCACAAACAGGAAACTGAACAGCACCGTGCAACCCGCGCAGATGCCCGCCATGATCCAGAGCCTGTTTGAACCCGAGGTCATCGCGGATAGGCGCCTAGGCCCTGGTTCGCCAATAGCGGTAGTCAAGGTTGGGGAACAGATTATCCTGTCCCTCGATCATGCTGAGTTGTTTCTCGTCGATGCGCGTCGTGGTCAACTGCTCGTGTAACGCCAGGAAGCGAAGGAGGTGCTCCTTGACGCGTCGTTCAGCGTAGTCCGGGCTCGTTCCGGTGCGCAAGATGAAGGGCCAATCACTCGCTTGGGCTAGAAGCAGCTCTCGGCCGGCTTGCTTCAGAGCCCGCAGTTGGACGCCCTCGGCATGGGGGTTGCGATCGACCAGCTCGGTCATCCGCTCCTGGGCCACGTGGAGATGGGGCACAATCCACTGGTTCTTCTCGTTCAACCACACCTTCAGATGCCCCTCCTCCCCCCACGTCGAAGGGCTGGGGGTGGCTACTTGTTGGGTGGGGTTTTCGCGCAGGTAATCGCGCGGGGTGGTGAGGCGGACGATTTGCTGGTCATGGACGGTCTTCCGAACGAAATAGTCCAGGAACTCGGGGCCTTCGTACCACCAGTGGCCGAAAAGTTCGGCGTCATATGGGGAGATGAGCAGGGGAGGGCGGCCGATGATGTTTCCGATGCGTTGAGCCTGGGTGATGCGGCTTTCCAAGAAATGCTGCGCCTGATCGGCGGCGGCCTGCAGGGCTTCTGGACGGTCGTAAACTTGCTTTTGCGCGGTTCCCGTGATGGCGTAGTACTTGATTCCCGTGAACCCGCGCGTCTCCGTTCCGGGCAAGTAGGGCTTCACATAGTCGTAATCGAGGTCATACCCGATGTCCCGGTAGAAGTCCCGATACCGGTGGTCGGCGGGGTAGCCGCTTTGTCGGCTCCACACCTGAGTGGCCGATTCGTGATCGCGACCGAAGGCCGCGATCCCGTTGGGGGTGAACACCGGGGCATAAACCCCATAGCGAGGACGCGGATGCGCGTGCAGCAGGCCATGGGTGTCCATGACAAACCAGCGGATGTTGGCTTCCTGCAGGACCAGTTCCACACCCGGCGTGAAGGCGCACTCCGGTAGCCAGATTCCCGAAGGATCGCACCCGAAACACTCCCGATAGTGGTCGCGAGCGACTAGGATTTGAGCGCGCAGGGAAGGGGGATGCGAGGCGAGAAGCGGGAATACCGAGTGAGTGGCGGCTGTGGTGATGATTTCCAGTCGACCCTGCTCTTGAAACTTTCGGAAAGCCCCAACGACGTTCCGGCCGTAGGCTTCCCAGGTCTCTCTCAATCCGCAGAGCCGTTGGTGATACATCCGTGCCAGAGGCTGAAAAGAACGGTCCCAATGCGTTCGATGGATCTCCTTTTCCGCCAGCTCAATGAGGGAGTTGAGACGGTGATTGCATCGGTCGCGCAGGAGCGGATCCAACAACATCGAACACAGCGTCGGCGACAGGGTGAGGGTGAGCCGAGTCTCCATTCCATCCCGGAGCCAGCCATCCATCACCTGGATCAGGGGTAGATAAGTCTCCAGGACAGCCTCATACAGCCAGCTTTCCTCGAGAAAACGGTCATGCTCAGGGTGCCGGACAAACGGCAGGTGAGCGTGCAAAATGATTGCCAGGTAGCCGTGCATTGCTTGGAGAACGCGAGTTCCCTCCCCGATAGAAACGGAATCCCCCCCGACCTGGCAATGGTTAACTGGTTTCTCTTGTTGGTCTGGATCTCTCTTCTTCTTTGCCATTGCAGTCCCCCGGCGCTTCACAATAATGGGTTTCGGTTTTCAACTCGTTGCTTGAGATGATCGATTGGCATATTCAATCCAGGGCCCACGCTTGCCAGAGCTGTGGTGAGGCGTTTCGTGATCGCGTGGGCTACCACACGCTGCTCTTTGACGACAAGCGGGAGTTGAAACGAATGGATATCTGCAGCGGCTGCTACACGAAGCAGTTTGCCGAGGCTCGCGACCAGCGGGGGTTCATCTCGCATTGGCAGGGCATTTACGAAGCTCCTCCCGCGGTGGCGCCGGATGCCATCCGCAAGGACACGGCGGAGGATTTGCTCCGCAAGTTGGTGGAACTGAACGATCCACGGTATCGCGCTGCGAGCTATATCCTGGCGGTCATGCTGGAACGTAAACGCATTCTTCGGGTGAAGGAACAGCTGCGCCAGGGGGGGAGCAGGACGTTTATTTACGAGCATCCGAAGACCGGGGATATCTTTACCATTCCGGATCCGGATCTGCAGCTGGATCAATTGGAGACCGTCCAGCGAATGGTGGGCGATCTGTTGGAGCATGGGCTGGCGGCGGACGGATCCATCGCGACCCCAGCGGATTCGGTATCTCCGGTGCCGCCACTCGACAGCGACGCCCCGGCTGCCGCAGCGGCGATGGACCCGGACCCCCACTCTATTCCATCCTCCGGCGGGGCGAGTGAGGTTCCGGCGGCGGCCCCTGTCCCTGAACCCTCTGCCTAACCCAACGGTGTGTCGGACCTAACGGAATTGCAGGAACGATTGGGCTATCGATTCGAGCGCAGTGATCTTCTGTCGCTCGCGTTGACGCATCCCTCGGTGGCGCACGATGTGGCGGGTAGCGCCCAGCACAACCAGCGGTTGGAGTTCCTGGGCGACGCGGTTCTTGGCCTGGTCATCACCAACGAGCTGTTCTCCAAGTTTCCCGGCTTTGGCGAGGGTCCGCTGACCAAAGCCAGGGCTCAGTTGGTGAACCGTCGCACCCTGGCGGCTCAAGCCCTTCGCCTCGATCTCGGTGGACACTTGATCCTCAGCCGCGGCGAGGAGTTAAGCGGAGGCCGGGTTCGTCAATCGGCTCTGGCGGATTGCTTCGAAGCCGTGACCGGCGCAATTTTTCTCGACGGCGGCTATGCCTCGGCCCGGGAGTTTATCCTGCGGTGCTTCCGCGGCGGGTTCGGTGAGTTGACTGAGATCCCCAACCTGGACAACCCCAAGGGGGAACTGCAGGAGACCCTGCAGACCAACTCCAACCATCCTCCCGAGTATGAGCTAACCTCGGTCAGTGGGCCTGACCATGACCGTCTTTTCGAGTGTCGGGTTAAACATGGCGGGGTTGAGTTGGGGCGAGGTTTGGGAAAAAGCAAGAAAGAGGCGGAAAGCATGGCGGCCGTCGCGGCCTTGAAGGCCTTGCAGCACAAGCCAGCCGCCGAGTGAACGGCCTTCACGTCCTCCCCCCCCACGGATTAAGATTGAGGGCTTTTCAAATCGGTCCAGGTTGGTAATCTCCTCCCATGTTCAGTCCATCGGACCTGTTCAATTTAAACGAAACCGAGCACGCCGCCCTTTTCGAGGGATGCCAATATGCGTGGGAAGCCTTGCCGAAGATTGCTCCCTATCTCAAGGCGAGAGTGAAGCCGGAACAGCGCCCTCGCTGCGAGGGGCGGGTGTTTATCGGTGCCGGCGTGGTGATAGGCGAAGGCACCGTGATCGAGGATGGCGTCATGATCAAGGGACCGGCCATCATCGGAAAGAACTGTCAGATTCGCCACAACGCTTACCTGCGCGAGGATGTCATCATCGGTGACAACTGCGTCGTGGGAAATTCCTGCGAACTCAAGAATGCGGTTCTGTTCAACGGTGCCACGGTGCCTCATTTCAACTACGTCGGAGATTCGATTCTTGGCTTCAAGGCTCACCTGGGCGCAGGGGTCAAGATTTCCAATGTGAAGCTGGTTCCGGGGACCATCCTGATCGACGACATCGATGGCAAACCTCACGATACCGGGCTGCGCAAGTTTGGCGCGTTGGTGGGAGATTTGGTCGACGTGGGGTGCAATGCGGTGCTGAGCCCGGGGTCGATTCTCGGACGGAACTCGGTCATCTATCCCAATGTCCATTGGCGCAGTATTCTCCCGGCGAACATGATCGTGAAGAATCAATCGCCGTTTGAAGTGGTGGTTCGCCGCCCGCGCGAGACCTGATCCAGGTCGGCTCGACGATCGTTGTGCTGATGTCTTCTCACGCCGTCCATGATTAGTCTGCACGACCATTTACCGGGGGCCGGAACCGGCGGGCTCGTGGAACAGGTCGGAGCGATCTTTTCCCCGGACGGGTTGCTCTCCCAGGGGCCGGGCTTTGAGTATCGGCCCCAGCAGCAGCAAATGGCCGTGGCGGTGGCTCAAGCCTTGGTCGATAAACGGCACTTGGCCGTGGAAGCAGGCACCGGAGTGGGGAAGAGCCTGGCCTACCTCATTCCAGCCATCCTGTACGCGGTCGCGGAGAAGAAGAAGGCGATCATTTGCACTCACACGATCAATCTCCAAGAGCAGCTCACCCAAAAGGACCTTCCGCTGCTGCAGAAGCTGCTGCCGGCTCCCTTTCAGTATGCGATGCTCAAGGGTCGATCCAACTATCTCTGCCTCCGCCGTCTGCAGAAGGCTTTGAAGGAGTCCGAGAGCTTGTTCACGTCGCCTGAGGCGGCGGAGCTCCAGCGCATCAAGGAATGGGCGGCGGTGACCCAGGATGGCAGCCTGTCTGATTTTCAAATCGAGCCCGATGCCAAGGTTTGGGCCAGCGTCTGTTCGGAGCGCGGGTTGTGCACTCCCAAGACCTGCGGTCACAGTTCGGATTTTGCCAAGCAGAACGGCGCCTGCTTCTTTCAGCGGGCGCGCAGTCGGATTCTCAGCTCCGACGTCCTGGTGCTGAACCACACTCTTTTCTTCTCGCTGCTGTCGGGGGCGGAAGAGAAGGAGGGCGGGATTCTGTTTAAGAATGACTTCGTGATCTTTGACGAGGCCCACACGGTTGAATCCACCGCTTCGCGACATGTGGGTTTGAGTGTCTCCAGTGGGCAGCTTCGCTTTGCCTTGGGTCGGCTGTACAATCCCAAATCTCAAAAAGGGCTGCTCGCGTCACTGAGGCAGGGACCGTCGGTTAGCAAGGTCGCCGAATTGATGGATCGGGCTGAGGCGTTTTTCGATGGAGTCGAGGAAGCGTGTTCCTCGCTGGCCGCGCGCGATTCGAAGGACCAACCGGGGTCGGATTCCGCTGAAAAGGAAGGGGGCGCACCTCGCCGGGGTTGGTCCGAGTTGCGGATTCGGCAACCTGACTTGGTGCCGGACACTCTCACCTTGGGCATTCAATCGTTGCGGGAGAGCATCGTCCATTTGATCGAGACCTCCTCCGACGCAGAGATCGGACAGGAGTTGATGGAATGCAACCGTCGACTGGGAGAGCTTCGGGAGGAAGTGGCCACCTTCCTGAGTCAATCGGCGGAGAAGTACGTGTACTGGGTGGAGCGCGGGGGGCGGTATCAGCGCAACTTGACCCTCAACGCCGCGCCAGTGGATGTGGCGGAGTTTTTACGTCGTCGACTTTACGAGAGCGGTACCTCGGTCATCATGACCAGCGCCACCCTGGCCGTTGCCGAAGGGTTGACTGCACGGAAGGACAGCTCGGAAGGAAGCGAGAAGCGGGCTGCGGCGCGTTCTCGAGGAGGCTCGGGTTCCAAAGGCTCACCGCTCGCTTATTTCGCCGGTCGGGTGGGAGCTGAATCGTCCCGACTTTTGCAGGTGGGCTCCCCTTTCGACTACGAGAACCAGATGAAGGTGTTCGTGGTGTCCAAGATGCCCGATCCACGGGATGCGGGGTATCGCGATGCCTTGGTTCATTGGATGGAACACTTCATCGAGAAAACCCACGGCAAAGCGATTGTGCTCTTTACCAACACCCGCCTGATGCAGGAGTTGGGCGAGAGCATGGAGCCGTTTTTTAATCGATTGGGATTGGATTGCTTTGTCCAGGGGACCGGCACTCCGCGCTCGGCCATGCTCGAGAAATTCAGGGCGGACGTGAACTCGGTGCTCTTCGGCACCGACAGCTTTTGGCAGGGCGTGGATGTTCCGGGAGAAGCGTTGTCGAACGTGATCATCACACGGCTGCCGTTCGCCGTTCCCGATCACCCGCTGATCCAGGCTCGAGTTGAAGCCATTGAAGCTCGCGGGGGAAACTCTTTCTTCGAGTTCTCTCTTCCCGAGGCGATTCTCAAGTTCCGCCAGGGGGTCGGACGACTGATCCGTTCCAAGAGCGATCAGGGCATCGTGGTGATTCTAGACAATCGTCTATTGGTGAAGCGTTATGGGCAGGCCTTTTTGGATGCCTTGCCCAAGTGTCCTGTAGAGATCGTTTAGCCGCGCACCCCGCCTGCACTGTGTGCGTTCTCGGCGCCTCCGCGAGAAAAGATCCCTCCCCTGCCTCGGAAGGACTGCCGAAATCTCTCGCGGAGGCGCGGAGAACGCGGAGAGGAAAGAGTTCATGGGGAGGCTGTCGGACCGTGGCGCTGCCTTTTTACTTCCGGATCGCCTGGGCGATCGCGCCGCCCATTTCGCTGGTCCCCACTTTGCGCGAGCCGGTATCAGCCGCCTGATAAATATCTCCGGTGCGGAGGCCTCCTGCGATGACAGTCCCAACGGCTCGATCGATCGATTGCGCCGCTTCGTTTAAGCCGAAGCTGTAGCGGAGCATGAGCGACACCGAGAGGATCTGGGCGATGGGATTGGCGAGGTTCTTCCCGGCGATATCCGGGGCCGTACCGCCGGCGGGTTCGTAGAAACCGAAGGTCTGTTCCCCGGCGGTGGCGCCCAGGCTGGCGCTGGGCAGCATTCCCAGGGATCCGGCCAAGGCAGCGGCTTCGTCACTCAGAATGTCGCCGAACATATTCTCGCAGAGCATCACGTCGAACTGAGTCGGGCGCAGCATGAGCTGCATCGCTCCGTTATCGACGAACATGTGCTCCAGAGCGACATCGGGATACTCCTTGCCAATGCGAGTAACGACTTCACGCCACAGAATTCCGTTCTCCAGCACATTCGCCTTGTCGATGCTGGTGAGCTTCTTTCGGCGCAAGCGTGCCGCTTTGAAAGCGACGTGGGCGATCCGTTCGATCTCCGGAGTGGTGTAGACCATCGTATCGGTCGCACGTTGGACACCCGGGGAGATCGTCTCGGTTTTCTTCGGTTGTCCAAAGTACATGCCGCCCGTGAGTTCGCGGACGACCAGGACATCAATGCCTTCGCCTTGCCGCTCGAGCTTGAGTGGGCAGGAGTGCGAAAGGGCCTTGGGCAATTGGACGGGGCGGAGATTGGCGAAGAGACCGAATTCCTTGCGGATACGGAGCAGGGCGGCGCGTTCGGGGCGTTCTTCCTTGGGGATCGTGGGATCGCGATCGGGCAATCCGACCGAGCCGAACAGAATGGAGTCGGATTTGCGGCAGAGTTCGAGGGTGGCGTCGGGGAGCGCTTTGCCGGCGGCATCGATTCCCGCCCAGCCCACCGGCGCCTCGGTCACTTGGAACGAGAGGTTGAATGCTTGTTCGACCGCGCGAAGGACGCGAATGGCTTCGCGCATCACTTCGGGTCCGATTCCATCACCTGCCAAAGCTGCAATCTGATAAGTCTTCATGAGTCGTTCGGGGTAAGGCTAAACGGGAAGAGGCCGCGTGGGCAATCGAGAATCGCGGTGGGGGCGGAGGGTTTGAAATGGGCTAGATTTTTAGTGGGGCCGACTCCGTCGGGGGGACGAAAGCGGTAGAGGGCTACCGCACTCCATGACGCCCCGCGCGGCCGGGACGCTATTTGGAGTGCTGTAGCCCTCTACAGCTTTTCGGCACCGACGGAGTCGGGATCCCCCGGTCTCACCCAACTCAAATCTCCACAAGCAGTCCATAGAGCGCGTCCCATTGGCTCGCAAACCGGGGGTTTTCCACGTGTTTTCCCACGTTGCCATCCAGTCCGCAGACTCCATACTGAGCAGGTGGCCGATTCTATCGACATTCGCTTTAAGCCCCGAGGCGCGGGCGCGGCGGCCCGCAAACCCTCGGAGCCGACTCCCTCTGCCGTTCCTCCACCTTCACCTCCGCCTGCAGCTCCACTTCCCCCCGCAGGTAGTCGCATGAGCCGGTTTCGAGTGACGGGGATGACCTGCGGCAACTGCGCGCGCCACGTGCGCGAAGCCGCTCTGAGTGTGGCAGGGGTCTCGATCGCGGAGGCACTTCCTGAGAAGGATAGCCTGACTGTGTGGTGGAAAGACGCGGTGCCGATGCCCGATACGGCGGTCGCGGCTGCGGTGTCGGCGGCGGGCTATCCCGCGAAAGTGCTTTCGGAATCGACCGTAGCGGAACCGTCCCCCCGATTTTCCTGGAAAGGATGGGGTTTTAACACGGTTCTGGGGGCGATCTGCACACTGCCGCTGATGATCGGCGAATGGATTTTCTCCGCACACGGAAGCCCCACGTTTCATACGCTTGGCTTCGTGCTGGCCACCATCGCCTGGCTGGGTTGCGGATCCCGCTTTGCGCGCGGTGCCTGGCAACAGTTGAAGGTGGGTGCGTTCGGAATGGATTTGCTCGTGACCCTCGGAGCCTCCGCGGCCTATCTGTTCAGCGCGGTGTCCTGGATTCTGCATCGTCCCGGCCATTTGTATTTCATGGAGACGGCGGCGATTCTCACGTTCATCAGCCTCGGACACTGGATCGAAACCCGCGTGAGCCGTCAGGCGGAGGGTGCGCTGCGAGCGCTGTTGCACCTGGCTCCTTCCACAGCGCGGAGGCGGATGCCGAACGGGGAGGAACGAGAGGTTCCCATTGCCGAGTTGATGCCCGACCAAGAAGTGGTGCTGCGTCCTGGGGATCGCATCCCGACCGATGGTTTGGTGGCAGAAGGTGAGTCGGCGGTCGACGAGTCGATGTTGACTGGGGAATCCATCCCGGTGGCGAAGAAGCTGGGCACCCGGCTGTACGCAGGAACCACGAATCTGGATGGACGACTCGTGTTTCGAGTGACCGCGTTGGGGGAGGCCACGGCACTGGCTCAGATCATTGCCGCGGTCCGCCGGGCGCAGTCGAGTCGGGCGAGCATTCAGCGGTTGGCGGATCGCGTGACTCAGGTGTTTGTGCCGGTGGTGGTGTTCGTCGCGCTGGCGACCTTTTTGTTCTGGGGATTTTGGCCGGAGGCGGCGGCAGGGCTGTCGCGCGCGCTGTCGTCGTGGCTTTGGGTGGTGCCGGTCTCGGCTGAGCCCTGGGCCAACGCGGTGATTCATGCCACGGCGGTGTTGATCATCGCTTGTCCCTGTGCGATGGGACTTGCGACGCCCGCGGCCTTGATGGCGGCGTCGAACGCGGCCGCTCGACGGGGGATTTTGTTGCGCGACGCCATCGCCCTCGAGAAGGCGGGACGGATCACGACTGTGCTCTTCGATAAGACCGGCACGCTGACGAGTGGGCGTCCGACGGTCATGGAGACGCGTTCTGCTTCGCTCTCTGAGTCGGAGGCTGAAACCGCTACCTGGTTGGCGGTCGCTTCGAGTCTCGCGGCACCCTCCAGCCATCCGCTGAGCCAAGCGATTGCCGGCTTGTCTGCGGAACGGATGAAGCTCGACGGGTGGAAGGAATATCGAGGTTCAGGTTCAGGGGCTCTCCTATCCGCGGGGGGTGGATCTTGGAAGGCAGCGACTGAAGTTCGGCTTGGATCGCTCGCGTGGACTCACGGGTCGGCTAGCCTCGCTCCTGAGGTTCGATCGGCCGTGGAGATGTGGCTGAGTTCCGGGGCCACCGTGCTGTGCCTGTGGGTCGGAGATCGTGCGGTTCTCTATTTCGCCCTGCGTGATCAACCCAAGGAGGAAGCGAAGGCGGTGGTCCAAGAACTTCGCGATCGGGGCTTAGCGGTGCGCATGGTGTCCGGGGATAGCGTGGCCGCTGCGCGCGGGATCGGACTGGCTGTGGGTTTGGCTGAGGCCGAAGTGTTCGCGGAGGTGAAGCCGGAGAGTAAGGCCGACTTGCTGAAGCAGCTGCAGGCGCAGGGACATCGGGTGGCGTTTGTGGGCGATGGGATTAACGACGCGCCGGCGTTGGCTCAGGCGGACCTCGGCATCGCGGTCACCCGGGCGAGTGATATTGCGCGCGAGTCAGCGGATCTGGTGTTGTTGCGGGCTGATTTGCACGCGGTGCCTGAAAGCCTTTCCCTGGCTGGAGCAACGCTGCGCATCATCCGGCAGAACCTATTCTGGGCTTTTGTTTACAACGCCCTGGCGGTGCCGCTGGCCGCGTTGGGGTTCATGAACCCGATGCTGTGTGCCCTCTCGATGGGGCTATCGGATGTGCTCGTGATCGGTAATTCGCTCCGGCTGTTGCGAGTGAAGAAGTGAGGATCTCGGACAACTGGCGAAAAGACGAGGGGCAGTTGTCACCGCGGTTTTTTCCGGATGACTTGGATGGTAAGCATTGGAGGAAGCTCCTCAAACCGCGCTGGGGCTGGGGCCGCGAGTGGAGAGAGGGCGTTAGCCGCAAAAAGCGAAAGACGACGAAAAACGAGGAAGCAGAGTTTGTGATTTCCTAGGTCGAGTTTTCTTTCGTCCTTTTACGTTTCTTGCGGCTAACATCTCCTTGCTTGGGGCTCGCGAGTGTGCGGTCCCTAAGGAGGTCACTCAGAGCTAGCGACGCACTTTTACCTTTGGCGATCCTCCCTCCGGGGGGACGGAAAAGCTGTAGAGGGCTACAGCACTCCAAAATGCTCCCCTTTGGCGCGAAGCGATATGGAGTGCTGTAGCCCTCTACAGCTTTCGCAATTCCGACGGAGTCGGAAATTTCCGGTGGATCGGAAACACCCTCACCCCCTTGAACCCACGCGCAACAAATCCCGAAGGATGCGGCCGTCGCTGAGGGTGAGGGGGCGGCCGACGGGGGTGATGAGCTCCTTCTCTGGGTTGATGCCCAGGCTATGTTGAATGGTGGCGTGCAGATCTTCGACTCGGACCGGATCCGTGGGCTCTTTTTTCTCTCCTTCAGGATCGGTTGCTCCTTTGACATGGCCTGCTCGAAATCCGCCCCCGGCGATCGCCACGCTGAAGCCGTACGGCCAGTGATCCCTGCCCTCGAGTGGATTGAGCTTCGGTGTTCGACCGAACTCCCCGCCGCAGAGGACCACGGTGGAATCCAACAAGTTTCGTTGCTTGAGATCCCGGAGCAGCGCCGCGAAGGCGGGATCGAGAATCTGGATGTTGCGTTGCTGCTGCTTGTGATTGTTCACGTGCGTGTCCCATCCGCTGAGGGTGACTTCCACACAGCGAACACCGGTCTCGATGAGTCGAAGAGCAGCCAGGCAACTTCGCCCGAAGGGGGTGTCCCCATACGCTGCACGCTGGCTGGCTGGCGCTTGCTTCACGTCGAAGGCGGCCAGCTGTGCCGAGCTCATGATCTTCAAAGCCCGCGTCATGGACAGTTGGTGGAGTGTGCGATTCGATTCCAGGTTGGAAGGTCGGCCGACGGCGAATGCCTTTTCCACCACCGCCAGGTTGCTCATGCGCTGGTCCAGGCGTTTCGAATCCACCTGAGCCACGACATCCTGGATCGGCCCTTGCGGATCATAAACCTGGAAGGCGTCGTATTGAGCTCCCAGGTAGCCTCCGCGCGCGGGCCAGTTTTCCGGCAGGATCGAAATATGACGTGGAATGTCGAGTGGGTCTTCCGGGAGTTGATGGCAGATCACCGCTCCGATGGAGGGATGGATGACGGTTGGGTTCGGGCGATAGCCGGTCTTCACATTGTAGACCGCCCGTTCGTGATCCGCTTCCTTGCTGACCACGGATCGCACCAGCGTGATGTCGTTCATGAGGCTGGCGATCTGATCCAATCCTTCACCCACCAGGACCCCGCTCTGGGCAGTCTTGATGGACTTGGCGCCGTGGGCGATGCTCTTTCCGGGGTGCGGGTCGAAGGTTTCCAACTGGCTGGGGCCGCCGGCCATCCAGAGGAGAATCACGGCCTTGGCGGGCTTCCCGCGCGGCGCCTTTTCCTCCGCTCGAGCCAGTGTTCGGGCCAGGGGAGTGAGCCAGGTCATTCCTCCGAGAGCGCCCCATTTCAGTAGTGTTCGACGGGAGAGATGGGCGGCGGATCCACAGCTGTGTTCGGTGGATGGGTTCATGTTAGTGATTCCAAGAGTACTCAGTCGAATTGATCAGCGTCCAAAACAGGTCCTCCATGAATGACGAGCTGCTCTGGATACCCAGCTTCCGGTACTGGGCTTTGAAGTGTGCCGCCTCGGCGGAGGTGGGACGCCGGGTTAGAGTCGCGAGATAAGCACTCTCCACTGCCACCGATGGATTGGGAGCGAGTTTTCCGATGCGGGTGGAGGCATTGAGAGCCAAATCCTCCTTCGTCCGCTCGTGGACCAGCTTTCCATTCATCAGGATCAGTCGCTGGGGCAGGGTTCCCGAAAATTCGTCGAACTCATCCTCTCCCACGCCCCCGAATCGTTTTACGAAATCCTTTTGCTGGGCGAACCGCATAAGTCGGACAAGCACATGGGACTCTGCATCCAGGGTGCGAAGGGTGGAGGACTGGAGAATGCTTCCGGCCATCTGCTCCGGACGTAAACGGGTGAGGGGATAGGCCGCCAGGTGCGTTTCTGCCTGCGCCGCGATGGGGTGGGTGGGATCGGCCGATCGGCTGTCGAGTTGAAAGACCCGGGTGGACGCGATGATTCGGATGAGCCGCTGCAGGTCGAAGTGGTGAGCGATGAGGTCATCGGCCAGAAGCTCCATCCCCGGGGGGAATGGGCCTTCCAGTGGGATGTCATCAATCGGTTTGTGGAGTGGACGGTTGAAGAGCAGAGCCCAGAGCCGATTGACGGTTGTGCGGGCGAAGGCGCGGTTCTCGGGATGGGTGATCCACTGTCCTAGGCGTTCGCGTGGCGGCCCGGACTGCGGGAGCAACTCCCGCTGAAAGGGCACCTGTGGGGCGATCGTCTCTGAGTCGTCTCTCCGGAGATATCGGAACTGGTAATCCAACTTCGGATTGTCGCGCAACCCCGTGAGCGACATCTCGGCCGGGGCGAAGAACGCAGCCAGTTGGTGGAAGTCCGTTTGCTTCCAACGCTTTCCGAAAAGGTCATCGTGACATTGTACACAGTCCAGACGCACTCCGAGAAACGCGCGGGAAACCCGTGCGGCGAGTTTTTGCTCATCCGGACCTTTTTCTTCGTTGTTGGGATCGACGGTGACCGTGATGAAGTTCACCTCAGGTTTCGAGGTCCAGATGCCTTCGGCAGAAACCAGTTCGCGGACGATCTCATCGTAGGGCCGGTTCGCGTAGAGCTGGTCGCTGAGCCAGCTGACGAGCCGATGGCGGCGATACAAAATGAACGGCCCATCCTCAACCCCCACCGAAATGCGGGCGAGTCGCTCGGCGAGGTAGTCGCTGGTGCGACGGTCTTCAAGCAGGTGGGCCAGCCACCAGTCCAGACGCTGGGAAGGTTCGACCTTTTCGAACGCTCGGATTTCTTCGACAGAGGGAATGGTGCCGGCCAAGGCGAGGGAGAGGCGGCGAGCGACCGTGAGATCCGGCGCGCGCGGTGCCGGCGTGAGGTTCTGCTGCTTCCAAACCTGGGCGAACCCCAGATCGATCTCCTGAGTCATCTTTTGGATTTCCGGACGGGAGGTCAGGATGGCCTCCAGGCTTTGAGGCGGTGCGAAGGGTTCAGGCGGAAGCAACCGCACCAGTCCCCAAGCTGTGATTCCCAGCGTCAGCGTGCCGACGATCATCAGTTTGAGCCGTGAGTTCATGAGTCAGCCGAGGGCTTCGGGGTGGCCACGATTTCGTTTCAGATCATTGAAACTTTCACCCCGACGCTCTGGTTATTAATAGCAGCAGGACATCTGATTTGTTTCAGAAAATGCAGGCGACGATTGATGATTCGGTGGGGCTGAGTGCAGGCGTCATCCAGGCGGCTCAGAGCGAAACTGCCCCGATTCCCATCCCAGAGGGATGGGGGCGGCGGTGCGGGAGAGCTTTGCTGAAGGCCATGGACTGGGGTTTTGGTTGGGTGTCCCTGATGGCGGGGTTGGCGGTGCTGGCAGTTATCCCGGTGCTCAATGTGCTGAGTTTGGGTTATTTGCTGCATGTGACGGGGCGGGTAGCAATCACTGGGAGACTTCGGGATGGTTTTGTTGGTCTTCCCCAGGCTGCGGTTGTGGGCAGGATCGTGCTGGGTGCCTGGCTGGTGTTTCTACCCGTGCGTCTCGTTTCGGGACTGTGGCGCGACGCTGAGTTGGTGGATCCCGGGAGTGGACTGGCGCAGGGTTGGCGGGTGGGTCTGTGGATTATGGCGATCCTGGCTGCGGGCCAGGTGGTGTGGGCGAGTGTGCGGGGCGGTCGATTGCGGCATTTTCTCTGGCCGGCGCCGAGGCTCTTTTTTCGTTCGGTGGCGGCGTGTAGCCCGTGGGGACAGGTCTGGCACTCCGTCCTGGAATACGGCGCGAGTCTTCGGCTGAATTACTATTTCTGGCTTGGGTTTCGTGGATTGGTGGGCTCGCTGGCCTGGCTGGCCGTTCCCGTAGGGCTGTTGATCTGGGCCGCCCAGCTTCCGGCGGCACAAGGCGGAGGAATCCTGTCGTTGGCAGGTGGCTTGGGACTGGTGTGTGTAGCCATTTATCTACCCTTCCTGCAGGCCCGGTTCGCGTTGGAGAATCGGTTGGCGGCGTTCTTCGAGCTTGGGCCGATTCGTCAGTGGTTCATCCGCGCCCCGGTCGCGTTCTGTTTAACCGGGTTGGTGACCGTGGTTCTGGCGCTCCCTTTGTATCTGTTGAAAATCGAGCTGCCGCCTCGGGAAATCGCCTGGCTGCCCAGTCTGGTGTTTGTCCTGTTCATGTTCCCGGCCCGGCTTCTGACCGGATGGGCGGTTGGGAGGGCCAGTCGGCGACAGTTGCCGCGGCATGTGTTCTTCCGCTGGGCCGGCCGACTGGTTTTGTTGTTGGTAGCGCTACTGTATGTGGTTTTCGTGTATGCGACGCAGTATCTGTCCTGGGATGGCAGTTGGAGCCTGTTGGAGCAACACGCCTTTCTGGTGTTTTCGACGTTCAAACTTTAGGGTTAAGCCGAGGGGCTGGGCTTACGATCAATGTGTTAGTTGGTTTGTTCAGATGCGAACCCGGTTCGCTCTCGACCTGCGCTCATGACAAAAAAGCACATTCTCTTTGTGGATGACGATGCCACGTTCCTCCTGGCCTTTCAGGAAGCGTTGCGGATCGCCGAGCCCAACTGGGTCATGGCCTCGGCGACCCGTGGTGCTGAAGCCCTGCAGTTGTTGAGCTCTACGCCCTTCGACGTGGTAGTGGCGGATTTTCAGATGCCGGAGATGGACGGCGCGGACCTGTTGGATCAGGTTCAACAACAGTCACCCCAGACCATGCGCTTCATCTTGTCGGGACAGCTCGACCCTGATGACATCATCCGCCTTTCCGTGCCGGCGCATCAGTGTTTTTCCAAGCCGCTTAGCTTGGACGTTTTTCGGCAAACCATCCGCCGGGTCTTCGGCTTGCGGGATTTGCTCTCCAACGACGTTCTGCGTCGGCTCATCGCCCAATGCAGTTTGCTGCCTACCATTCCCTCGCTCTATATCGAGCTGGGCAAAGAGCTTCAGTCGCCGCATTCGTCGATCGATCGAGTCGAAGCGATCATCGCCCGCGATCCGTCCGTTACGGCCAAGATCCTTCAATTGGTCAACTCAAGCTTCTTTGGATTGCCCCGCCGCATCGAGTCCCTGGGGGAGGCGATCAACTATGTGGGGTTGCAGATCATCAAGGCGCTAGTGCTGACCGTTCCGGTTTACTCTCGCTTCGATGGCGTTCGCGTGCGCGACTATTCCCCTACCGCGATCTGGGAACATTGCTGGCGGACTGGGGTGTTGGCTCGATGTGTCGCTCAAGAAGAGCATCAAGCATCCGCCTTTTGCGAAGAAGCCTTTCTCGCCGGCCTGTTGCACGACTTGGGGAAGATGGTGTTGATCGCGAATCTGTCCTCCTTGTGCCGAGAGGCGACGGCGCTGGCGACCCGCGCTCAGATTTCCATGCATGAAGCGGAGAAGCAGGTGTTTGGCTGCACGCACTCCCAGGTGGCAGCCTACCTACTCGGGCTGTGGGGGCTTCCTGAGTCGATTGTGGAAGCGGTTGCGTTTCACAATGAACCGATGGAGAGCCCCTCCAACCAGTTCAGCCCACTGACGGCCGTGCACGTTGGAAATGCCCTGGATCACGCCTACAGTGAGGGTAAACCCGAGCATTTCAAGCAGTTGGCCGATGTGGAATACCTGATGTCGCTAGGGCTCACAGCCCGATTGGATGCGTGGCAAAACGCGGGTTTAATTGCGTTCCAGCGAGCCAAGCAGGCGTCAGGGGAGTGACTCTCATTTTGGATTTTAGATTTTGGATTTTGGATTGCCGATGTTGGATTGGTTTGGGCGAGGATGTTGGCGCAGCGAGCCAAAAAAGGATCTCTTCCGGCTTCGTTCAATCGCAAATCCAACATCTAAAATGACCATCCATCCCTTACTTGGGATCCAGGTTCGCCTTCAGGGTCTCCGGGCTAATAGGAACGGAAACCCCATCCGGCGGCACCGTTGCATGGGCGATCCACAAAACTGCGTTAAGCACGATCTTCCGGAAGTTTTCATCGCCCCAATTTTTGTGGAAGTGTCCCCCTGTGAATCCAAATCCCCGCCCACCATCCGTTCGTTCGGTGCACCACATCACATGTTGAGCTTCGCCCCGGCCTACCGCCGCTCGGACCGCGGGGTTGCCGCTATGAGGGCCGTCGGGTCTCTGTAGAGTGGACGCGGGGGGCAGCGCGCTGAGCAGTGGCGTCACCCCGGACATGCCTTCACGGAAGCGCATGTGATAATACCATTCATCGTTGATTTTGAAGGGTTTAACTCCTTGAGTGATGGGGTGTTTGGGCAGATTGGAGAAATCGGCTGTCCAGTGCGGGTTCACGGACCAGAACATTTCGAAATAGCCACCGATCCAGCGCAGCAGAGCATCCCCCGGTTCTCCTTTGGGAACTTCGACTCCGTAGTGCGCACAACCTAGGCCCACCCCGCGGTCCATCAGTTCCTGCAGCTTTTTGAGGCGTTCTGGCTTGATGGCGGGGTGTCCGTTGCCGCCGTCGGAGTAAATCACCACGGCATCGATGCCGTTGAAGGCGGCATCGCTCGTAGGCCACCCGTTGGAGGCTACCTCCGAAATCACCCCCGGAACCTGGTTCAGCGCCTTCTGGAGCAGGAGGCAGCCGGCACGGAATTCATGCTCCCCCGCGCCGTGACTTCGGCTTCCGGCGATGAGGAGGATCTTTTTGGTGGCGGCCATTGCGGGCATGAGAGCAAGGGCCAGCAGCGAGAGCGCCAGCGCGCAGGAGCGAACCATCGAGCGGGGTGTCATGAGGTGCATTATGGGAAAGGACGCGAGCTGAGCCAACCCTATTCAGACGGGGTTTGCCGATTGCCCAATCTACGTGCTGGAATTCCCGCCGCCTTCCCGCTACTAACTACCTCAACGATGAACACCGGAATTACTGCTATCAACGAGGAAGTTCAAAGGGCGAGCGCGTTTGTACGGCCGCTGTTCAGTGAACTGGCCAAGGTGGTCATCGGTCAGAACTACCTGATCGAGCGATTGACCATCGGAATGTTGACCAATGGCCACGTTTTGCTGGAAGGCGTTCCTGGTTTGGCCAAGACCCTCTCCGTCAAATCCCTCGCCGCCTGTTTGAACGTCAAGTTTTCGCGCATTCAATTCACTCCGGACATGCTTCCGGCCGATGTGGTGGGCACTCAGATATACGATGGTCGGTCCGGTGGGTTCACCACCCGCAAGGGGCCCATCTTCGCCAATCTGGTGTTGGCCGATGAAATCAACCGCGCCCCAGCCAAGGTTCAAAGCGCGCTGTTGGAAGCCATGCAGGAGAAACAGATCACGCTGGGTGATACCACCTACAAATTGGAAGAGCCCTTCCTCGTGATGGCGACCCAGAACCCCATTGAGCAGGAAGGAACTTATCCGCTCCCCGAAGCGCAGGTCGACCGGTTCATGCTGAAGCTCAAGATTGGGTATCCCAGCCGCGCCGAGGAGCGCCAAATTCTGGACCTGATGGCCCGCACCTCGAATCTGCCGTCCACGTCTGCGGTGGTGGATGCCCAGCAGATCATGGCGGCTCGGAAGGTCATCAATGACATCTACATCGACGACAAGGTGAAGGATTACATTGTGGACTTGATCTGTGCCACTCGTCAGCCCGAGCAGTACAAGATCCAGGTGAAGGATTTCATTCAGCTCGGTGCCTCCCCGCGCGCGACGATCGCGCTCACCCTGGCCTCTAAAGCCTACGCTTTTCTGAAAGGGCGCGGCTACGTTACGCCCCAGGATGTCAAAAGCATCGGCATGGACGTCTTGCGACATCGGGTGTCCATCACCTACGAGGCGGAGGCGGAGGAGAAGACCAGTGAGAGCATCATTCAGCGGATCTTCGACGAGCTGCCGGTGCCATGAGGCCACGTGCGTAGGTCTCTCTCCTCCGCGCAAATCGCGAATTTCGCCCAGGTGCCATGATACCCCGGGAAATCCTTAAAAAGATCCGCCAGATTGAACTGCGAACCAACCGTCTCGTGACGGAGACGCTGGGCGGGCAGTATCATAGCGTCTTCAAGGGGCAGGGGATGAACTTTGAAGAGGTGCGCGAATATCAGCCGGGCGACGACGTGCGCTTCATCGATTGGAATGTCACCGCGCGGATCAACCATCCCTTTGTAAAAAAGTATGTCGAAGAGCGTGAGCTTACCCTCATGTTGGTGGTGGATGTTAGCGGTTCGGGGCTGTTTGGGTCCGGAGATCAGTCCAAGCGCGAATTGGCGGCTGAGATTGCCTCGGTCCTGGCGTTTTCCGCGATTCGCAACAATGACAAGGTCGGCCTCATTTTATTTAGCGATGAGGTTGAGCGCTATTTTCCTCCCAAGAAGGGCAAGCGCCATGTGCTGCGGGTGATCCGGGAGATTCTCTTTTTTGAGCCCAAGCGCCGGGGGACCAATTTGAATCTCGCTTTGGAGTTTTTGAACCGCGTGACGCCTCATCGGGCCATCGTGGCCGTGATCTCTGATTTCCTCGGGGAGAACGACATGACTTCGGCGGTTCCCAAGAGCAAGCCGAACTCGCTGGTGCCTTCCCTGCCCATGGGCGCGTCAGTGATTGGATCGCTGAGGCAGACTAATCGGCGTCATGATGTGGTGGCGGTGCAGGTGGCTGATCGGTATGAGCAGATGCTTCCTGCGCTCGGACGTCTCATGCTGCGAGACGCAGAAACGGGGGAGTTGGTGGAGATCAACACGGGGGACAAGCGTCATCGCGAGGCGTTTAAGCGGCGTCAGCTGGACGCTCAGGCTGACTTGCTGAAGCTTTTCCGTTCGGCCCGGATTGACTCCCTTCAGCTTCGCACCAATGAGCCTTATGGCAGCGCGCTGGCGAAGTTCTTTGAGACCCGGCAGAAGCGCATGATGCACGGCTAATCGAGAGTAGCACCGATGGCGATCAAGAAAACCAATAGCACTTCGACAGCGACCGCCCTGGTTCCGCCGCCGGGCTCGATGGACGGTGCCGGCGGCACCAACGAGCTTCGCGCGATCAAGCCGCCCGTGGATATTCCCTTGGGACCGTGGCCCTGGATCGTAGGGGCACTGGCGTTGTCCCTTTTGGGGCTGTTAGTCTGGCTGTGGCTGCGACGGCAGCGTCGGGTTCGCCCGGCCGCCCCTGAAGTGGTGGTGCCGCCGCATGTGCGCGCGAAGCAGAAGCTGGAACAGGCGCTCGGTTTGATCAGCGATCCGCGTCTCTTCTGTATCGCGGTGTCGGATGCCACGCGGGTCTATCTGGAGGAGCGCTTCGAACTGCGGGCGCCGGACCGGACCACGGAGGAATTCCTGCTGGAGCTGCAGCGGACGAACCACTTGTTTCCCGATCAAAAGACGACCTTGGGCCAGTTCTTGGAACAGTGCGATCTCGTCAAGTTCGCGCGCTCAGAGCCTACCGAAAACGAGCTGCGCGCGTTGCATCGAATTGCGGATCGGTTGGTGGACGAGACCATGCCAACCGCCGTCGGTGCTTCGGATTCATCACCAGCCAAGCCTTTGCCGCCGCCCGTTCCCTCCACGCCATGACCTTTGCGCATCCATGGTTCTTGTTGTTGCTGCTCGCCTTGCCGCTGCTGGCTTGGCTCAAGGGTAAGCGCGGGCAGCCAGCGGCCTTTCTCTACTCATCGGTTCAAATCGTCAAGCCGGTCACGGGAATCCATCGATCTCATGCGGGGCGGATCCTGGCTGCGTTGCGCTGGTTGGCGTTGATAGGTCTGATCGTCGGGTTGGCTCGGCCTCAGAAAGTTCAGGAGGAATCCTCGATGAAGGCCAGCGGCATTGATATTGCCGTGGCGTTGGACTTGTCCGGGAGTATGGAGTCTGAGGACTTCCGGTATCGGGGTAAACAGGTGAACCGTCTCTTCATGGCCAAGGAGGTTCTGAAGAGTTTCGTTCTCAAGCGGCCGGGCGATCGGATCGGTTTGGTGGTGTTCGCAGGACGCGATTACGTGGCCTCGCCGCTTACTTTGGATCATGAGTTTCTGACGGTGAACATTGATCGCCTGGAGCTACACACCATTGAGGATGGGACGGCCATTGGCTCGGGGTTGAGCAATGCCATCAACCGTTTGCGGGATCTCAAGTCCAAGAGCAAGATCGTGATTCTGATGACCGATGGGCAGAACAATGCCGGTCAGGTCCAGCCTTTGACCGCGGCCGAGGCGGCTCGGGCGTTGGGGATCAAAGTCTATACGATTGGCGTGGGAATTCGCGGAACGGCGCCGATGCCGGTGGTGGACGCTTTTGGTCAGAAGCGATATCGGCAGGTGCAGGTCGACATCGATGAGGACACTTTGACCAAGATTGCGAACATGACCGGCGGAAAGTATTTTCGGGCGGACAGCGCCGAGACACTCGAGAAGATCTACGCGGAAATCGACAGCCTGGAAAAGACCGAGGTCGAGGTGAAGAAGTACGTGCAGGTTGAGGAGTTGTTCCCGTGGGCGGTGGTGCCAGGACTGTTGGCGCTGTGCCTTGAGTTGATTCTGGCCAACACTGTGTGGCGACGATTGCCGTAGTCATTGCGCCCCTGTGTCGGACAGTTCGTGGCGTCATTGACACACCTAGCTTAGGAATTACAGTGGATCCCATGATCACCAAAGCGCTTCTCACTTTTTGGGTTTTGATCAGTCTGGGGCTGAACTCGTATTCTCAAGGAAAGATATACGTTTCCAACGTCTGTGGAGTGGGTAAAGAGGGTCTGGTCTTAGGAACAGACCCAGCCAATCCTTACGCCAAGCTGAACAGACGGGATCGTTCCGCCATTGCTGGAAGAGATTGGCTCAATGGTACCGGCTACACCGCGGAGCTATGGTGGTCGACTGACGGAAATGCCGATGAGGACTCACTGCGGGCTGTGCCCAACGCTCAAGGTCACCTTTTCAACTTCGGACTCTTCCGCACGCCCCCCGTAGAAATTCCCAACAGTTTTGGTGGTGACCGTGTTACTCTCCAGGTTCGATTCTGGGACAATCGATCGGGAACGATCGGCGATTGGGCAGCAGTCCTCGCAGATAATACCATTCCGCGTGCTACGACAAGTTTGGTCCATGAGGTCGAGCTACCTGGTTTTGACGCACAAGGGCAACCTCACCTGGGTGATGCGATCCTGGGTTGCAAGCCCGAACTCTTATCGTATATCGGGCTCTATATTGTGCCGGAACCTCAGGTTACGGTGTTCCTCGGGTTCGCCGTTGCATGCGGGTTGATTGTGGGACTTCCGAAGAGAAGCCGAGGCTTTGGTGCGCGAAACTCGGTTGTCAGATAGTTAGAACTCGAGTAGGAGGTCCGAAGGGTGTGATTTGAAGTGGGTGATAAAGGTGGTGACGATCACTCAGTGGCCCTCGCGGAGTTGCCCCTTTGTCAGCTCTAAGCCTGGGGCAGGAGTGGGCTCGAGTGGAATCTCGCCCTACCGCCGTGACGATATGGGGTGGGGGAGACTTAACCGCGAAGCGGTCCGACGAGGTTTATAGTTCTGATTTCCGTTCGAGCCCATGTATGCCCAACGTGTGACAGAGTTTACTGAGTCACGGCGAGGAGCGTTCATGGGTGAGCGAAATTGAGAGGCTCTCAGCCCGCACCATCACGGGCAGTTACCAGTTGAACTCGATCTGAATCTCACCCACTTCTAATCACACCCGGAGCCTTGAACCCGAATGGTTCATTGTGATGGGCCCTAGGATACCGAACTGTGCAGGGGGCTGCGTCGCGGAGAGCCGAGGTGGTGACGATCACTTAGTGGCCCTCGCGGAGTTGCCCCTTGTCATCCTGAGCCTAGGGCGGAGTGGGCTCAACGAGATCAGAACTGTAAATTCAACCGGATCGATCCTCGATCAAGTCTCTCCCTACCTTTTAGGCTTGGCATCCAAGCGACGGCTAATGGTGAGGTGGAGGCCACTTGCCTGCCAGGTCCACCGACATTAGTCCGGGGTGCAGGGGGAGAGCAGCGGCTTGAGCCATTTGGGAACCGGAGGTCGCAGGCTCAATCGTTGCCCTTTTCTGAACTGAGCGACCTCTCGAAAGGGGGTGCGTAGATCGTCGTTGTCGAAGATCAGCACATGCGGGAGTTCGCGGATCGAGGCCTCGAGGTTGACCAGAATGCGTGGAAAACGAGCGATCAGTTTCGCCGTAGGCACATCGTGGCCGCCCTGGGAAACACGCATGGCCACGCGCTCCTCCGATACCTTCGGCCCCGAGACTCCGATGAAACACAGAACCACGGTGTACCCAGCTATCGCCGCCTCTTTCAGGAAAGTCAGCTTTTCCCCGACCGGGTCCGAGAAGACCGTCTCAAACACAAAGCTCTCCCGTTGGCTCACCAATTGGCGTCGAAGAGCATCCGCCACCTTCGCGGCGGCGTAAGGATCAAGGGGGAGTTCACGTGCGAACACGTCAGCATTGATGAAACGAAGGCCGGCGGGTGCGAGATGAGCTTGGTAGAAGGTCGTCTTTCCGGCCCCGTTGGGTCCTGTCAGCGCGACGATGACGGGACGGTTATCCAGCGGGAGCTTCATCCTTTGGGCTGTCGAGCACTTACAGGCTTGAACTGCCGTTTCACGAATCTGCCCACCGTCTGCTTCCCATCAGCCTCCGTGCGGATCAATAAGCCAGGGCCATCCGGCGCGGGCTTGTAGTGCGGGAAGGGCTGGGTCTGTAGAAACTCAGTCACTCGGCGACGTCCTTCTGGGGAGTCCACCGAGGCAAGACACGCAGACAGCGGGCGAGCCATCGCTTTGCGGCTGAGCGCGAGCACCTGTGTGCCTTGCAACAGGGGCTCGATGGCCCGGCCCAGCCTGGCCCAGAATTCAACTTGCCCAGCGATCGAGCGCTCCAGGGCTTCACCTGCCAAACGAGCATCGAGGACTAAGGCATCCGAGAGCTTTACCGGCTGACTCATAGATGCAAGGTAGCATTGTGCTACCTGGTGTCAATTCTCGGGTAATCCGTGGTTAAAACTCCTGCCTCTTCGTTAACCATATAGTGTCTCAAGGCTGGGCATTTGGTGTCAGGAGAGGCGTCAGGCCTTGGGTTTTGGGCCGGATTGTTCCAAAGCACGGAGCGGTGATGCTTGAGGTTGCGGTCTAGGGCCGTCATTCCGCCAAGTTGGCCTCTGAGTTGCAGGGACGTGAGAGAGGGTTTTGCACCCCTAAAAACACTTTACACATTGGGGGGCGGATCCCTCATAATTCAAGGGTGCCAGTGACAACAGCGCAAAAGGGTCGGCTTCCGAGTGATCAGCCGAGTGCCACTGAACAACAGATCGCTCGAGAACAGTATGCTCGCTTGGAATCGGGAATCTCCCGATCCCAAAACTTTCTGCTCGGCGAAGTTAAACCCGACGGGTTCTGGGTGGGTGAGCTCATGGTGGATTCCACCTTGGTCTCCGACACGATAGCCTATCACCACTGGAACGGGAAGGTCGACGTCGAGTGGCAGCGTAAGGCGGTCAACCACATCTTTTCGATGCAGCTGCCCGATGGCGGGTGGAATATCTACTATGGCGGTCCGACCGAAGTGAACGCCACGATCAAAGCCTATCTGGCCTTGAAGCTCGCGGGTGTTCCGGTGACGGACCCAAGGATGTTGAAAGCGCGGGAGATGGCGCGCAGCTTGGGCGGGGTTCCACGGATGAACACCTTCTCGAAGCTCTACCTGGCCCTGATTGGGTTGTATCCCTGGAAATACGTTCCCACCATTCCGTGCGAGGTGTTGCTCATTGGGAAGTGGTTCCATGTGAATTTTTGGGATATGAGCAACTGGAGCCGCGCCATGCTGGTTCCGTTGGCCATCATCAACCATTTCAAGCCGACGCGTCCGTGCCATGTGACCCTGGATGAGTTGTATCCCGAGGGCTTCCATGAGCGTGACCTGGCGCTCCCTCGCGATCCCCAGTTCTTCACCTGGCGCAACTTCTTCCTACGTTTGGACAAGCTGCACAAGTTCGCGGAACTCTGGGTCAAGGCCGGTTTGCATCCCTTCCGGAAACAGGCGCTGAAAAAGGCCGAGGCCTGGATGTTGGAACGGTTTGAAGGATCCGACGGCTTGGCAGCGATTTTTCCCGCGATGCTGAACGCGCTCATCGCGTTGAAGGCTTTGGGCTATGCCGATGATCATCCGCAGGTTCGCCGAGCTGAGCACGAGTTGAAGAAGCTCGAGCATGAGACGGAGGATACCGTCCGGATCGAGCCCTGTTTCTCTCCCGTTTGGGACACGGCGATCACGCTGATCTGTCTTCATGAATCGGGCATTCCGGGTAACCATCCCGTAATGAAGCGGGCCACCGAATGGATGATGGATCGTGAGATCCGTTTCCGTGGTGATTGGTATCACAAGAACCCGACGAAAGTGGAACCCAGCGGGTGGGTTTTTGAATACAACAACAAGTGGAATCCCGATGTGGATGACACCGCTATGGTGTTGTTGGCGTTGCGCAAGATCCCTACCGACAATCCGCAGCGCCGCGACGAGTGCTTCAAACGCGGGTTGAAATGGACCATGGCGTTTCAATGCAAGGACGGCGGGTGGGCGGCGTTCGACAAAGATTGCACCAAGAGCATTTTGGAGAAGGTTCCTTTCGCGGATCACAACGCGATGCTGGATCCGGAGTGTGCGGACATCACCGCCCGGATTCTGGAATTGCTGGGCCAGGAAGGATACTCGATTGATCATCCTCAGGTGCGCAAGGGTTTGGAGTATGTGCGCAGCCAACAGGAGGCCGATGGCTCGTGGTATGGTCGATGGGGTGTGAACTACATCTACGGGACCTGGCAGGTGTTGCGCGGCCTGGCGGCGATGAAGCTCAACATGAACAAGCCCTGGCTGCTTAAGGCGCGGGATTGGCTGGAATCGGTGCAACGTCCGGACGGCGGATGGGGCGAGCGGTGCAACACCTACGACGACCCGGTGCACAAGGGGCAGGGCCCCAGCACGGCGTCGCAGACAGCCTGGGCGCTGATGGGCCTGATCGCGTTCGGCGATCCGCACCGGCCGAGCATCAAGCGTGGGATCGAGTATTTGCTGCGATCGCAGAATCTCGACGGATCCTGGACCGAGGCCGAGACCACCGGAACTGGGTTTCCGCGCGTGTTCTATTTGAAGTACGACATGTATCGCAACACCTGGCCATTGTTGGCCTTGGCGAATTATCGCACCTTGCTCGCGTCGCCCGCGGCTCGACGCAATGGGGCCAACGGGGAAGCCTTGCGAAATCGTCCCTACTTCGAAGTGCTCCGCAACGAAGAGCCGGCGGAGGTCTGAGGGAAGCCGAAGTGGTGGCCCACGGATCACGGGGATCACACGGAAGGTGAGGAGGTGTTTAAGGCGTGCGAAGGGGTGGGCTCTATGGACTGCGGAGACACGTCTCCGCTTTTCCTGCACGCGGCGGAGTGGCGAAGGGGCTGTTACAGGTGAACGCGCGCGTGGGAGGGGCTGAGGCGGCGTGAAGGAACAGCGGTGTCGTGCCACCGCAGTCCATAGGGCGCTCGTGCTCCCCTAGTCGACCTCATCTGGATTTGGTCTTCTCTGCGTCCTTCCCGTCTCTGCGGTGTTCACAAATAAAAAGGCGCATCCGATCCCCAGAGGGCTCGGATGCGCCTGTCTTGAAACCATCTTCGTTCAGGTCAGGTCAGCGCTGAACGCGAGCGCCGCCACCCTTCATGAGCTTCTCCACTTCGTCCTTGGAAGCCATGGAGGTGTCGCCCGGGGTCGTCATGGCGAGGGCGCCGTGCGCTGCGCCGTAGTCGACCGCCTTCTGTCCATCGTCCGACGTGAGCAGGCCATACACGAGGCCGGAGGCGAAGCTGTCGCCGCCGCCCACGCGATCGAGGATCTCGAGATCGTTGCGTTGGATGGCTTGGAAGAACTTGCCGTTGGCGTAGCAGATCGCACCCCAATCATTGATGGTGGCAGTCTTGGCGGCGCGCAGGGTGGTCGCGACCACCTTGAAGTTCGGATATTCCTTCACCGCGGCCTCGATCATCTTCTTGAAGGCCGAGACGTCGATGTGCAGGAGGTTTTCATCGGCGCCTTCGACATGGAAGCCGAGCGAGGCGGTGAAGTCCTCTTCGTTGCCGATCATCACATCGACATACTTGGCGATGCGCTTGTTGACCTCCTGAGCCTTTTTTAGGCCGCCGATGCTCTTCCAGAGGCTGGGGCGATAGTTGAGGTCGTAGGAAACGATGGTGCCGTATTTCTTGGCAGCTTGAACGGCTTCTTCCACCAGAGCAGCGGTGGATTCGCTGAGCGCGGCAAAGATACCGCCGGTATGCAGCCAGCGAACGCCTTGCTTGCCGAAGATCTCGTCCCAGTTGAAGTCCCCGGGCTTGAGCTGGCTGGCCGCGGTGTTGCCACGGTCGGGAATACCCACCGCGCCACGGGCGCCGAAGCCGCGTTCGGTGAAGTTCAGACCGTTGCGGGTCACCCGGCCCACACCGTCGAATGGTTTCCAGAGCACGAAATCCGTGGCGACGCCGCCCTGAAGGACAAAGTCTTCGAGCAGGCGGCCGACATCGTTATCGGCGAAGGCGGTGCAGACGGCCGTCTTGAGGCCAAAGCAGCGACGGAGGCCGCGGGCGACATTGTATTCGCCGCCGCCCTCCCAGACTTTGAATTCACGCGCGACGCGGATGCGTCCTTCGCCGGGGTCCAGGCGAAGCATGATTTCACCGAGGGCGATCATGTCCCAACGATAGGTGCCGGCAGGTTTCAGATTCAGTATCGACATGGTGGAATGGATCAATCGTTTCAAGGGCCTGGGGCTCCGTCGGATCGAGGTTTCCCCCTGTCGAACCCTCGTTCGCAGGCGGCACAACACCATCGATGCCCGGCCCAAAGCAAGGGGTTAGAGTGGGGGAAGATCCGCGGGAAACTCAATACGAAATTGGGAGTTGGAGTTCGGCTTCTGGGAGTGGGGAAGTGGGGATCCCGACTCCGTCGGGGGGGCAAAAGCGGTAGAGGGCTACCGCACTCCAAGACGCTTCGCGAGATGGCCATGCCTTTTGGAGTGCTGTAGCCCTCTACAGCTTTTCGGGACCCGACGGAGTCGGGATCCGCCCCCACTTCACTACTTCAGCTCGGGAGGCTTGTTGCCATAGCTCCAGGGGGCGCGGAAGGGAGGGGCGGGGGGTGGCAACGGGATTGGACCTGGGGTCATCTGGTTGGCCAATTCGATGCCGGTATTGGCGATGGCGCGTCCCGCGCCGACCTCTAGATTGCTGTAAGCGGTGAGTCGGGTCTCATACCCGCCACCATTGGGGCCCATCGCTTCCTCGGTAGGAACATAACCAACGATGCCGTTGGCGAGCTCGACGGGAAAGGTGAAGGGGAACTTGCTGCCCTTCTTGATGTCCAATCCGTACTGCACGAAATACTCGGCGGGGTTGGAAACCATGACGACGGGGCCGACCTGGATGGCTTGGACTTCCACCTCGACCTCGGGGCGAGCTTTGGCCATGGCATCCAAGGTCACGGTCTCTTTGGCAAAGGTCCATTCGGTATCTCCGACCTCACGTGGCTCCTTCTGGACGAGTTCGGTGGCCAACCGAACTTTTTCCGGCGTGGGGAGCCGCCGTTTGATGTTCCAGGTCTTGTGGCGGATATCGATGGGGATGTTAGTCCCGGCACCTCGTCGGATCAGCAGAAGTGTTTTGAAGGCTTCGGCGCCGATACGGCCGCCCACCATCTCCCACCATTCTTCCGGCGCCGGATTCTGGAACTGGGTCAAGTTGTCGACCTGAGTGATGTCCCCGCAGGCACCCTGCAAGAACACCATCGACAGGGCTGGGTTTTGAGTGGCGCCCCGCAACGTCTGCTCCATCGAACCAATCCAGCTGGCCGAGATGCCCCCGGGACTGGTGGTGGCGTGGCAGGCGAAGTTAACCACGACTCCCAGCAGGCGGCTCTTCAGATCCCAGACCCCGATGACCCCCACTTGCGGATCGATAGGACCGGCATAGCCGATCACCTCGGGGTTGCCTGCGCCGGGGTGTGAGAAGGTGAGTCCACCTTTCATCCGCAGGCGACGGTTGTAGGAAACCTTGTCCTCGTGACCGAACCCGGCCGCGAGCTTGGCGTCAACCCGACGTTCATTGGCTGCGACCACGGCGTCGACGATCTGGCGTCGTAGCCGTTGGGTGTAGCCCGGGTCTGAGACGATGGATTTGTTGGTCACCAGGTCGCGCACGAGCGGCGAGGCGTTGTCGAAGTCACCGGGCTCGCTCATGCCGATGGGGCCGGAGGAATGGGAGTGGGAGGCGGCAATCATGACGTTTTCGCCCCGGATCCCGCAGCGGCTTTGGATGTCGGCCCGCACGTCCTTGGTGAGTTGGCGGGTGACGAACAAGATATCAACGCCCACCATCGCCACCCGCTGCTTGCCGTCGTCGAAGACCACGGCCCGCGCCTTGCACGGATCGTGAAAGCTGCGGTGGTAGTCTTTTCCATACCCTCCCGGCGCTTCCATTCCGATGTCCGGAGTGATGTCGCGTTCTGCGAATCCAGCTTTGAAGCTGGTGGTGGCGGTCGATTGCGACTCGGCCGTTGGAGCTGAATAACCGAGCGACAGAACGGCGGCGGCGAGGAGGAGTGCTTTCATTTTCCGTAGAAGGTCTCTCGGAGTGACCCTCGGTCACTGCGAATCAAGGTGCCGACCTCGATCTTGTGTCGCGTGAACCAGCCTTGGGGCACTTCGAGGACGAAGGAGATGGCGTCTGCCGTGGATTCGACCGGAGTCTCGTCGAAAGGTTTCAGGTCGTGGATTTCCAGGATACGGCCGGACATGTCGATGTAAGCGCAGGAGAGCGGGACCTTGGTGTTCTTCATGTAGAAGGAAGCCTTACGGGGAGTGCCCGGCAGGACAAAGATCATGCCTTCGGTGTCCTCCATTTTTTCCCGGAACATCATGCCGGTCATGATCTCGACCGGACGCGAGGCTACCTCGGTTTCCAGTTCGATGGGTCCGAGCCAGAGTTTGACCGTTGGCAGCTTGGGCTGGGCGTGATTGAGCGGTCCGTTGAGAGTCTGCGGAGCGGGGGTAGCAGGGGAGGTTGTCGTCGGTTTCGGTTTGGTCGGGGCTGGCGACGACGGTTCGCTGCACCCGCTGGTCACGGTGATCAGCAGGATCGGCAAGATGCGGGCCAGGGAGCATCGGAGTCGCGTGTTCATGACGAGCAGGAGGAGAGTCTACGCCAGATTGACCGAGCCGCAGAGCGCCACCTGAAGCCCTAGTTCAGTGAGTGCTGCTGCCTTGATGCGCGCGCCCCGCTGGGCCTCGGCGGCATTGGGGGCGTAGACCACCTGGATGTGGTTTGATTTGTGACGCGCCATCATCTGGTCACGGCTGACGCCGTCCAGCACGGCATGCATGATTGGCCATTGTGGCGTGGTCTCGCGCCAGCGGCGTTCGGTTTCGGCCTCGGGCAGGTCGACAATGCGGGCGACGCCCACATCGGCGCAGAGACGTCCGTCCTTGATGAAAATGCGGCTCCACACAATGTGACCGCGCTTGGAGATACCCTTGAGGGTTCCTCCGCCCAGGCGGAAATACATGGCCGGTTGCCGCTCGCTGCTAGCACCTCGCCAGCCGCCGTTGAAGTGAGCCGGCGGCGCGGCGCCCGAGATCAGGAACACCCAGACATAGTCATCCACTCCCGCGCCCTTGTAGTGCTGTCCCCATCGTAGATCATGCAGCGTGTTTTCCGGAGCGAAGCCAAGTTCGCGCCAGAGGCGATAGGTGAGCAACCCATCCAGACCCGCGCACTCATCCACTTCGTTGAAGTGGGGAAGGGCTTCACCGGCGAACAACACCTTGCCGGTGCGGAGGGATTTCACCGGAGGGCGGTCGGCATTGTTGAGCGTGCCTTCGACCAGGTCGCTGGCTGGGGTCAGATCCTTGAGTCCCTGTTGATATTGGATGCCGATGGAGGCGCAGCCGAAGTCATCGGCCAGCCGCACGGCCGCGATGTACATCTTGCACTGCTGTAGAACCTGATTTTCGGTGAGTTCGGTTTCCTCGTCCGTGCCGAGCTGGAAGTTCACTCCCTTCTTGCGATACCAGGCGAGCACCTCCTTGGCTTCAGAGTCGGTTACTTGCTGTATCGCGGCGTAGAGCGACGATTGGCTCAAGCGTTCTTTGAAGACGCCGGTGGGGTTGAGTAGTTCATCCGGAATGATGGCATTGTGCATGCCCATGCACCCTTCGTCGAACACTCCAAGAATTGCCTTCTCGGCGCGGAATCGGCGGGCGAAGTCGCGTCCGATGGAGGCGTCTTTCTCGGGGATTTTTACCAGGTCCAGCGGATGCACATGGCTTTGATCATGCGACACGGCTCCGGAGCTCAGCCATTCGCGCAGGCCGTTGCGGAAAAAACCATCGGTAAAATTTTCGCTCCAGAGGGTGCTGTAGGCCACGCCCATTTTGGTCAGCGAGCCATTCAGGTTCAACATGCCGACCAGTCCCGGCCAGGTGCCGCTCCAGTTGGCGACCGTAAGAATCGGACCGCGGTGGGTATAGAGGCCGGGGAGAACATGTTGGCTGTACTGCCAGACCGATTCGGCCACGACCAGCGGGGCATCCGGATCGATGTCGCGGAAGACCTCAAGCCCGCGTTTTTGGGAGTCAATGAAGCCATGCTTGAGCTTGGCGTCATAGCCATGGGCGCGGATGAGTTTCCATCCCTCCTTGCGGAAGGCCTGGGTCAGGGTGGCTTCCATTTTCGACTGCTCAGACCAGCATTTTTGGTTGGCGGCGAGTCGGAGGTCTCCGTTGGCGATGAGGTATGCTTGTTTCGGCTTAAGTTTGCGCATCTTCATGAGTCTTGATGCGATCTACACCAACGGAATAGGCCGATTTTGGCAATTAGAATCCTAGGCTCAGGTTCCCTCTTGCTTCGCCGGAGCCCGGCTCACATAATCCGACTCCATAAATTTTTATGAGCCACACTCCAATTCGTGTCGCAGTTACCGGCGCTGCCGGCCAAATCGGTTACTCACTGCTTTTTCGCATCGCTTCGGGTGCCATGTTCGGGCCGAACCAGCCCGTCATCCTGCATCTGATCGAAATTGAACCTGCCTTGCCCGCCCTGCAGGGTGTGGTGATGGAGCTGGATGATTGCGCCTTTCCCTTGCTGAAGGGCGTCGTCGCCACCGCCGACCTGAATGAAGGCTTCAAGGGTGTCAATTGGGCCCTCCTGGTGGGTAGCGTTCCTCGCAAACAGGGGATGGAACGCAAGGACCTGCTCGGCATCAACGGCAAGATCTTCATCGGCCAGGGCCAGGCCATTGCCCGTAACGCCGCGAGCGACGTCCGGATCTTGGTGGTGGGAAATCCCTGCAACACCAACTGCCTGATCGCGATGAACAACGCGCCCAGCATCCCCCGGGATCGTTTCTTCGCGATGACTCGCTTGGATGAGAATCGGGCGAAGTCCCAATTGGCCAAGAAGGCGAGCGTGGACACCACTGCGGTGACCAACCTGGCGGTTTGGGGCAATCACTCGGCCACTCAATATCCTGATTTCTACAACGCCCGCATCCATGGCCGTCCGGTGACCGACGTGATCGGACATCATGAGTGGCTGCACGGCGACTTCATCGCCACGGTGCAACAACGCGGCGCTGCCATCATCAAGGCGCGCGGAGCCAGCAGCGCTGCCAGCGCCGCCAACGCGGTGGTGGACACGGTCCGTTCCTTGGTTGAACCGACCAAGGAAGGCGATTGGACCAGCGTTTGCGTTTGCTCGGACGGCAGCTATGGCGTCGAGAAGGGGCTGATCAGCTCCTTCCCCATCCGCACGAACGGCAAGACCTGGGAAATCGTTCAAGGCCTGCCCATCAATGAGTTCAGCCGTGGCAAGATTGACGCGACGGTGAAAGAACTGACGGACGAGAAGAGCCTCGTCAGCGAGCTGCTGCCGAAGGGCTGAGTTTGGCGTCGGGATTTCCGACGGATTTTGGGGGCGATCTTGAAGAAAGATCGCCCCTTTTTTTTTCTTCCCGCCATGTGGGCTCTCCTCGACGTGGCCCTATCCCATTTGATGTCCATGGCCTTATCAGGGCTCGACGGAGTCTCGCCCTACCTTAGTGACGTCACGGGGTAGGGCGAGACTCCGCTCGAGCCCACGATGGCCCCAGGCCGACCATGGAAATTGGGCATCTCCGCGAGGGGCTTTGGATGATCGTCACCCTCTTGGCTCTCCTCGACGCGGCCCTATCCCATTTGATGTCCATGGGCTTATCAGGGCTCGAGTGGAATCTCGCCCTACCTCAAATCGTTCACCGTCTTAATCACCGCCACATCTTCCTTCTCAGACAACGGGGGTGGGGGTTGGAAGCGGTGGATGAACTGTTCGTGGACGAGTTGGGTTGACAGGATTCCTGCGAGGGCCATGTCGTCGGTTTCGCCGAGCGGTCGGCCGCTATCCACTCGAGCGACGAGTTGGCTCACGGCCCCGGCGTTGAACCATCCGGCGGCATCGATCGCTTCCGGAGACAATAGTTCACGCACATAGCTGGGGGTCTTCTCGTGAAAGAAGCTGCGATGGATCGGGGCGCGGTACGGTCGCTTCGGCCGTTGGGCGATGATCGGAGGAACCAAGTGTCCGAGCGCCTTCCGCAGGATGAATTTCTCCGTGAGACCACGCAGCTTGAGATGGCTGGGCATCTGAGCGCACAGTTCGAGAACATCGCGATCCAGGAAGGGGAACCGCCCTTCGATCGAGTGCGCCATGCCGACCCGATCTCCCTGACTCGAGAGCAGGTAGCGCGACAGGAAGAGTTTGATCTCCCAGTGCTGCGCTTGTTCTAGCGGGCTCCAGCTGGAGAATCCTCTGGGGGGGATGAGCGTGTCCCAGAGTCGAAACTTCTCCGTGTTGAGCCGCTGCTGTAGCGACGAGGAGAAGAATCGACAGCAACGCTGATTGTTTCGCCATCGAACCAAGTGGGAATAGTAAGGCAGTCCCGTCTCGGTGAGACCTTCCTCAAAGAAGCGAGCCAGGTAGGCGGTGCTCAGCTTGGTAATCCCGGGAATGTCCTCATAGAGCCGACCGAGCAGCCGATGCCGCCATTTGGAGTCGGGGACCCGCGCCCAGAAGCGGCGGATTTTGTTCTCCTTGAAAATATCGTAGCCACCTAGGAACTCGTCGGCACCTTCTCCCGTCAGGACGACTTTGATTCCGGCTGACCGGACTGCTTTCGAGAGCAAAAAGAGCGGAACCGGCGAGGTTCGAGTGAGGGCCGACTCACAATGCCAGATCACTGCGGGGAACGCGTTCCCAATGTCCGGATGGTCGATCTCCACTGCGGTGTGGTTGGTGTTCAGAGCTCGGGCCACTTCCACCTGGAAGGCGCGCTCGTCATAATCCGGATTGGTGAAGCTGATGGAGAACGTGTTGAGCTGAGATGGATGGATCTGAGTCACCAGGGCGCTGATGACCGAGGAGTCGAGTCCGCCACTGAGGTAGGCTCCGACCGTGACATCCGCGCGCAAGCGAAGTTTGGTCGCCTCCGTCAACCGATCGCGGAGCATTTCAGCCCATCCCTCGGCCGTTCTTTCTCGAGCGGCGGGCGGGAGATCCTTGGCCGATGTGAACGCGAAATCCCACCAACGTTCGATACGGACACCACGTTGATCGGCCACCAAGTAGCAACCCGGCGGTAATTCCTCGATGCCTTCGAAAAGTGACTGGGCCGAGCTGGGACACCAATACACGAAGATCTCCTCGAGCACCTTTGGCTTGAGCGCCCGTCGCACGGCGGGATCGATGAACAGCTCCTTGATCTCGGATCCAAAAAGCAGGCGGCCGTTGACGAGCGTGTGGTAGACCGGCCGCACCCCCACCCGATCGCGCGCCAGGAAGAGGCGGCGGTTGCGGGTATCGAGAATGGCGATGGCGAACTGTCCGTTCAGTCGCGAAAGGCAGGCCTCCCCATACTGTTCATAGAGGTGAAGGATCACCTCGGTGTCGGTGTGGGTGGTAAAGACGTGGCCCTTGGCTTCAAGTTCGGTTCGGAGTTCGAGATAGTTGAAGACCTCCCCGTTGTAAACGATCCAGAGCGTTTTGTCTTCGTTGGAGATCGGCTGTCGGCCGTGACTCAGGTCGATGATGCTCAAGCGCGCACTGCCCAGTGCGGCGGTTTTGTTCAACAGGATCCCAAACTGGTCCGGGCCCCGATGCCGGATCGCGCCCAGCATGCCGCGGATTAACTCCTCCGTCGGAGCTTCCTGCTCGCGAATGTTGAAGGCTCCGGCAATCCCGCACATTAGACCAACTCCTTTCGGGCGATCTTGCCCGACTCGGTCTTGGGTAGGGATTCCCTGAACTCGACCAGTTTGGGGACC
This sequence comes from Verrucomicrobiales bacterium, assembly GCA_016793885.1. NCBI lineage: Bacteria > Pseudomonadati > Verrucomicrobiota > Verrucomicrobiia > Verrucomicrobiales > Verrucomicrobiales bacterium. The sequence goes on along the minus strand of JAEUHE010000203.1, from coordinate 12,987 downwards.
ATGAAGTCTTCGAGATGGGCGCGACAATGAGCCAGGACGGACGCGGCGGTGAGGTCCTTCGATTCGCTCACCACGAGCGCCTTTACCGCCTGCCCGAGGATCGGGTCGGGGACTCCCACGACCGCGACCTCGCGCACACCGGGCAGGGCGTAGATGACGTTCTCCACTTCTTTCGGTGCGACTTTCTCTCCTCGGCTCTTGATGACGTCGTCCTTGCGGGCGACGAAATAGCAGCATCCGTCCTCATCCATGCGGAACAGATCTCCCGTGCGGCAGACCCGTTCTCCCGGCGTGCGGCCGGGAGGGAAACGACGTGCGGTGGCTTCCTCCGCCTGCCAGTAGCCACGCATCACATGTCGACCACGGGCCACCAGCTCGCCGGTCTGGCCTGGCCCGAGGCGATTTCCGGCCTCGTCTTCGATCCAGACTTCGGTCCCGGGAATGGCGATGCCCACCGAGCCCGGTTTGGCGTCGAGCCACTCCGGGGGTAGATAAAGCGTTCGTTTGGTCTCGGTCAGTCCATACATCGAGAACACCCGCGCTTGTGGAAAGCGGTTCCGCAGGTCTAGAACACGACTCGGCGGAAGGGCTGCGGCGGTGTTGGTCAGAAAGCGAAGCGACGACAGATCGTAGGCGCTCAAGTCGAGCCGGAGCAGGATCTCAAACAACGTGGGAACACCCGGGAATCCGGTGACCTTTTCCTTCACCAGGAGGTTCAGGATGGCGGCAGGGTAAGCGAACGAGTTTTCCAGCACCAGCGTCCCGCCGGCTCGGAAAGTCATCAGAAGTTGGTAGAGTCCGTAGTCAAAGGAAAGCGGAAGGACGTTGATGATCACATCGTCCGATCGCATGCCCAGGTATTCCATGATGGAGCCGGAGGCAAACACCATGTTGCTGTGGTCGCTCATCACGCCCTTGGCATCCCCGGTAGTTCCCGAGGTGTAGATGAGGCAGGCGAGATCGACATCGATGTTCTGCGGTTTCGGTCGCGTCGAGGGCAGGGCCGCTTCGAGGCTCGACCAAGGTTGCACGGGCCGTCCCCAGCGCGTCAGCGTTCCTTCCTCCGGACCGGTCACCAGTCCCCCCTTCAAGGAGGTCACCGTGGTGGAGTCTGCCGCCAGGGTCAGCTTGGCGGAGGTCCGGCTGTCGAAAATGAGGGCGGTGGCTTGGCAGTTATTGAGAATGTATTCCAGCTTGTCCCGTTTGATCGTGGCGTTCACGGGGACAAAGACCCCACCGGCCTTGAGAATGCCGAAAATGGACGCAACGGCTTCCGCCGAGTTGCGCAGGCAAATGCCTACCCGATCTCCGCGCTTCACCCCTAGGCCGATCAGACTGTTGGCCACGCGATTGGCCAAGTCATCCATCTGACGATAGGTCCATCGGCGGCCTTCACAGACCAGCGCCGTCTTCTCAGGGAACCGCTCGGCCGAGTGTTCCAAAAAGTGTTGGACCAGCATGGGTTGCATGAGGGGTTGAGTTGAGTTGCGTGCGTCCATTCAGAGCCTGGGATGACGCTGCTATGCGCAGCGTTTCCGTTCGATGAAATCAGCGATCGAGGTTATGGAATCGAGGTTGTCGGGGACCAATTCGTCATCGCTGACTTTGGTCGCGTATTCCTTCTCGATGAACGCGACCAGTTCCAACACCCCGGTGGAATCGATGAATCCCTGTTCCAGGAAGGAGGCGTCGTCGGTCAGTCCGGGGTCCTGGCCGAAGAGGAAGTGGTTCACCACAAATTGCCGAACGTTTTGTTTGATTTCGCTCATGGGAAGAAGTGTTTGAATGGTTTTATTCTAGGCTGCCAGCAGTTCAGGGGTGCGCGGCAGCACGAGAGGTGGGAGGTGAAGGTAATGAACGGTGCTGCGCTTCTGCTGGATGTTCGCCCAGGCGTTCGTCACCTGAGCCTCCGAAATGCCGGCCGCGCGGGCGACCTGACTCGCTGGAATCCCGTGGTTTAAGCCGTAGAGGCAGAGATCCATTTCCCGGTAAGGAAGCGCAAAGTAGAACTCATCCTGTCCTTGGGCCAGGGAGTAGGTGTCGGTGGTGGGGGGACGCTGGCGGATTTCCGTCGGAATACCGAGATACTCAGCCAGTTGATACACCTGTGTTTTGTAGAGATGCGCGATGGGTTTGATGTCAGCGGCGCCGTCCCCATTTTTGACAAAGAAGCCTTGATCGTATTCCAAAAGATTAGGAGTTCCAGCAACGGCGAAGTTCCATCGATCAGCGTAGTGATACTCCAGCAGTTTGCGGCAGCGCTGCTTGAAATTGGTGGTCGCGACGATCTCGAGATACACTTCGATGGGCAATCGCACCGTTCGAGTCTCTCCGGCGGGGTTGGCCACGACCAACGAGAAAAAGGTGAATCCGCGTTGTTCAGCCGAAGTGGTGGCCACCATTTTGGATCCCCAGCCTTCGCCGTAGTCGGGTACCACTTTCCGAACCGCATCGCGATACCGACGATAAAATCCCACAGCTTCCAGCGTTTGGGTTATGTCCTCGACTTCGAATCGCGTGTCCAGATGTTGAGCCAGGCCGCGACTCAGGGCGAGAGTATCCGGGCTCGATTCGCGTTCGGGCATGAGTAGACAGAAGACGCGCTCAGGACCCAGGGCGCGGACCGCCAGTGCAGCGGTGACGGCGCTATCAATGCCCCCTGAAATTCCAACCACGATTCCGCGGCGGCGGAGCGTTCGAGCCAGGGCAACCCGCAGAAAGTTGCCGATGTTGTCGACCTCCTTGGCGGCGTCGATCTTGAGTTGGTCGGAGTGAAAGGCTGGGATGCTCATGCGGATCTTAGGCGGCGGATCGGTAATTGGGTAGATCGTCGGGTTGTGTGGAGCGATTGTCGGAGACTTCGGCATGTGGCCATCCGGGTCGATAGAGGCGAACGCCGTAGCGTCGCAGGAACTGCACTGTCTCCTCGGCGAAATGGTTTCCTTGATCGGATCGGTCCTTAGAGGCGATGTCGATCCAGGGAATTCTCAGTCGATCGAGTTCGTCACGACGGGACTGAGAAAGCGTCGCCAGACTCAGAAACACACTGGTTTCGTGAGCGGGCAGCGGATCGTCGCTCGTGAAGGCCACCTTCATGAGCCAGCTCTTTCCACTCTTTGAATCCTGAACCTGGAACGTTCCCGGCCCACTGCGGCATTGGAAACCGTATTCGCTCAGAAATTGCTCATACTCGACCAGGAGCTTTTCCAGAACCTCGCGCTTGTCTTCATACGACATGGGACGAGGAAAATCCGGCTCGCGGCTGACGACCCGAGCCGGAAATCCAACCGCGAGGCAGCGTCCCGGGACTTTGCCCCGGACCAGCGAGTTGGCGCCAATGACCGCGCCATCACCGATCGTGGTTCCTGGCAGCACAAAGACCCGCCAGGTGAGCGAGACGCTTTTGCCGATGACGATATCCTCGAACTCCACGGGATAGCCCTCGAACTCACTGAGCCAAGAGCTGTGACCGAAGATCAGGCAGTGTCCGCCGATTCCGGAATCGTCCCCGATGGTGATTGATCGCGCGGGGTTGATGAATGTCATCTGCATGATCTGGCAGTTGCGGCCAACGATCAGCTTGGACTTGGCCGACTGGAGGCCACCTACGAAGACCTGTTCATTGATGCGCGTGCCGTCGCCGATCTCGAGATGAGGCGTGTCAAAAATCGACATCGCGCGAAATTCCACGTGGCTGCCGATCCGGATTCGTTCCCCGCGGATGACGCTCAGCAGTCCGAAACTCGAATGGTCGCCGATTTCAACGTCCTTGCCGATGAGGACCGATCCCAGGCCAAACTTGACTCCTTTGCCGATTCGATAGCCTTGGAGTCGGTAGATCCAGCACTTGAGAAAGGACGGTAAGAAGCCCGTGAGCGCAATGCTCAGGAGCGGAAGCCTGGGTTTGTCGGTCAGCATGCGACGGTGGTAGAAGGGGCGTGCAGGGATAATCTCGTCGAGGAGATCACGCCGCGATCCTTCCATGTTTGTTGAGCAGGGCGACCAGATCCCGAACCTTGGTGCAGTTACGCATGTCGGCATCGGTGACCGTGATCCCGAACTCTTCGTCGAGACTGGCGATAATCATGAGCACTCCCAAGGAATCCCACAGAACGATATCGTTGCGGGAGGTATCCAGGCTGAGGGTATCTGGAGGGACGGCAAAGAGGTTAGCCACCCACTCCAGCGCTTGAGCTTCCGTTAACGATGTCATACGGCGATTTGGGCCGCATTCGACTTCGACGAACCGAGACACTCTGAGGGCAGGGGACACATTCCCACCCTGATCGCCGAAATCAGCGGCTAATGATTGATCGGAGCGATCGCCGTCGGGTTTAGCCTAAATCCGGGAATGGAGGGACTACGGATTGAACGGATGACACGGATTGAGAAGGCTTTGTGACATCCTTGAGCGTGAGTTCACACTCCCCCTTCGATTGGGGGGCCACCCTTCTCTCCGCCGGACGTGGCATCGCTGCGCGATGCTCTGCCATCTAGGGGATCGATTCCGGGGATCGTCGATCACCCGGCTAATCTCTATGACCCCCCGGGGGTCGGAAAATAAGGTCAATCGCCCCGCCGGACTATCTTCCCTTGTGGACAAGTCCGACAGGCTGCTAGGGGTACTCGACATGGCCCAGATGAGTCGTCGGGGCGAGGTCGATCAGGGCGGATCCCCAGGAGAGCCCCACTCCGTAGCCCAGTAGCAGCAGGCTCAACGAGCGGTCGGGAGGGCGCTGCAAGCCCCCCTGGGTTAGTGTGAGTGGGATGGAGGGACCTCCCACGCTGCCAAATTCTCCCAGGGTGAGCGGCAATTTGGACTCAGGGAGGCCTTCCTTCTTGGCGAGGTGTTTGATGATGAACTGATTGGACTGATGGAAGATGAAGTAATCCACCTCGGCCTTGGAACGCTGCGCGGCTGCGAGGGTCGATTGGATGAGTGCGGGGATGCGCTTGATCGTAAAGTTGAACACGTTGGCTCCGTTCATGTTGACGAAACAGTCGCGCGGATCGGTGGGGAACCGTTTGCGATAGCCACCCCCGCGGATAATGAGATCCTCGGAGCCGGTGCCGTCGGTTTGGAGATCAAAGGTCCACCGACTTCGTTGGGCGGCCTCAGGGTCGGCCTCGAGAGCGGTGGCGGAACCGGCATCGCCGAACAGCAGAGCTACGGATCGGTCGCCTTGATCCGAGAAGCGCGTGGGAGTTTCGCCGTGAAGCAGGAGCAGGCGGCGGTAGCCGGAGGACTGCAGCATCATCGTGGCGAGCGAGAGCCCGTAGGGATAGCCCGAGCAGCCCAATCCCAGGTCAAACGCGGCACAGTGTGGCGAGAGCCCGAGCGCACGATGAAGCAGGCAGGCGGTGGAAGGGAGAAAGTAATCGGGGCTTTGGGTCACGAAGATGAGCCCATCGATGGAATCCGGGCTCCAGCCCAGCTGCTGGAGTAATTCCGTGGCGGCGACGCGACACAGATCGCTGCTGCACGTCTCATCATCGGCTACCCGGCGCGCTTTGACTCCGGCCATGCGCACCACCTTCTCCACATCCTCTTTAGGAAATTGCACGGTATCGGCGAGGTTATCGAACCGACGTTTAGGCACGCTCGAAACGATACCGCGAAGTTGAGGGGGAATCAGGTGACTGATGGCCATGGGGCGTTGAATGAGGTTGGCTGGTCGAAGCGGAGTGATGCAGCGATGGGAGGCATACCTCGGCTAGGCGGTGGTGTAGACCTTGTAGTCGGCACCAAAGAGGGTGAAGTCGTGAGGCTCGGGGAAGACCTTGGTTTCGGCGATGGCCGAGTGGTATTTGGGTGCTAGGTAGATCAGCCAGCATTTCCGGGGGGAGTCTTCGATCGAACGGCCCAGGTTGCTGATCACTTGTTTCACCACTGCTGGGAGAAACGGATCGAACATGAAAAACACCTGTTGGTCAGGAGTGAACTCATACGCCGTGGCGTCTGCCTGAAGGATGTCGATCTGGGCCTGAACGCCGGTGTGCTTTCGGAACGCGGCGATGTTCTGCGTGGCGATCTCGCAGAGCTGGGGGGAGAAATCGATGCCCACGACGCGCTGAAATCCCGCCTGAGCGGCGAGCATGAGCACCCTGCCTTTGCCGGATCCGATGTCGACGAAGGTGGCGTCGCGCGGAAGATCGAGAATTTGCAGGAGCTTGAGAAACGGCCGAGCTTTGGTGGCTCCGTAGGTTTTGGCCTGAGCTTTGTTATTGGAAGAAAAGTCCAGAGTTCCGACTTCGACTCGACGCACCGTATCGGTGCCATTGCGCCAATCAAAGAGATAGTCCTCGGCGTAGCTGAGTCCGACGGTCAGCGTGCGGCCGATACCTCGATGCGTGGCGTTGGTGACGATCCATTGCAGAGGGTTCACCTGGATATCCGGTTTGCTTGTCGTTGTCTCGATCCGATTGCGATGGAGCACGCGTCTTTGCCTCCCGACGACGGGAAGGCCCGCGTGCCCTACCTTAGACTATCGGCTGGCTGAGCCCGCAAGTTGAGCCTTACCAAGGAGTTGATAGCTCTGGTCACCACGGTTTCCATTCCTGGCCCGAGGACAAAACACCCCACCTTAAAGCGGTTCGGATTCCAGCCGCGCCTTTATCTTTCGCCAGTCCGGCATCAACTCCGAGAGTTGACGGTAGAACCTTGGGTCATGGGTGGGAAATCGAAGGTGACAGATTTCGTGAGCCACGACGTAGTCGATGCAGATGGAGGGCATCCGGACCAGTTCCGGATTGAGCCGGATTCGACCATCTCGCTGGGCGCTACCCCATCGCTTGGGCATTTTGAGCAGGCTCAGGCGGGGTTCCGGCAGTTTTCGAGCCCGGCACCATTCGGACCACTGGGATAACCGTTGCGCGAAGAGAGCTTGAGCGTGTTTACGGAACCATCGCTCCAACAAGGCTCTCACTTCGTCCTGATCGTCAGACTTGGCGTTGATCAAGAAATACCCGCCGACCAAGCGAACTTCCGTCGGCTCTGCCTTCCGGACTTTGAGCCGGTATTGTCGGCCGAGGTAGCGATGACTGGCTCCACTGACATATCGAAGCGGTAGGCGATCCCGATTCATCTCTGCGAACCGTTGTCGCTGGAGCCTGATCCAACCCGACCTTTTGGCGACTTTGGCGGTGATGGCGTCAACTGCTGCCATTTTGGGAGCTGCCAGCTCGACGGTGCCATCGGGATGTACGCTGATCGCCAAAGTGCGTCGATTTGACCGCCGCAGCCGGCACTCACCCACAGCGGTTGAGATGGTCGAAGATTCAGACATCCGACCGGTTCCGTGAGATCCGGAGAATGGCTTCGATAATGGCATCCATCTGAGAGTAGGACAGATTCAAACCGCGTTCCTGTTGCGCTTGAAAGAGGAGGTCATCCAAGTCATTGCGCATCCGGTTCTGAGCATCCTGGCTGTCGCGCCACCGGACGACTGCATGCTCGTTGATTCTCCCCTCAATCTTGCAGGCTAAGTCAGCGAGAAACTCACTTGGAACGTTAGCGGTCTTCTCGCGATCAGCGTTTGCGCGGTAAGGAGGAGCGGTCTCCCGGAGGGCATCTTCCCCGCTCGATCCGTCCATCATGTGTTCTTTCAGGGCGCCGAAATAGGCCCTGGCTAAGTCGCTTTGGTGGAGCACGGATGGGATGCCTTCACGGGTGCCAACCCGTACCTGTTCCATGACCGCGGTTACTTTCTCGAGGTATTGGGCCTCGCTGATCCGTTCGGCCTTGTAGTCCTCAATGGCTTGTTGAAGCAGGGCGGATAGTTTGCGATAGAAGAACGGATCCTCCTCCATTTTCTCCGTAATGGTTTTCTTGGTGCGGTTGGCGATGGTGTCCGCCTTGGCACGAGGAGACTTCGCCTTGTCTACTTCGGCCGCGAAGGCTTCCCGTTGGAAGATATTTACCGGTTCCACTACCTGGATGACTTCTTCCGCCTGAACGTAGGTGTTCAGCATTTTCTGGATCTGCTTCTCATAGTCGCGGTAGTCGATCTCCTCCGCATAACGGAGTTTCACGCTGGCGCGCAGTTTCTGGAAGAAGGCCGCGTCACTCTTGTATCTCTGCGCTTGCTCCGCTGGCGTGGCAGTCACCCAGTGAATACTGGAACAGGCCATCCTCAGCACACGGCTGAAGCGCCACAGTCGGGTATAGAAATCCTCCCGATGTTCCTTTGGCTCCAGGGCCAACTCAAAGGATTCTTCGTCACTCTTGTTCTTCACTGCCTTGAAGAGATCCCACAGAGCGTCGTGCAGTGAGGGGAGAGTCTTGATCTCATCGGCGATATTCGTGAGGGTGCCTTCCAGATCTTCGGCATCGAATTTGCCCTCCAAGCTGCTGTAAAGCTCCAGGGCATCGTATAGTTCGGTAACTACGCCGTAGTAGTCGATGATGTAGCCGTAATCCTTCCCAGGATGCAGTCGGTTGACGCGGGCGATAGCTTGGAGAAGGGTATGGCCACTCAGACTGCGAGCGATGTAGAGCACCACGTTGCGCGGGGCATCGAACCCTGTGAGTAACTTGTCCACCACGATGAGGATCTCAGGATCTTCCGCCTTTTTGAACGCGTCGATGATGCGGCGATTGTATTCCTTCTCGGTGCCATACTTCGTCATCATGGCTTTCCAGAACACTTCCACGCTCTCTTCCTTTTCCGCCGTTGAATGATCCTCAGGATTCTCGATCTCGCCAGGACCGGAGATAATGACCTCGGTGCTCACCTTGCCGAACTGGTCAAAGTATGCCTTCAACAACAGCGCTTCCTTCTTGCCTGGTGCCGTGATCTGACCCTTGAAGCCCGTTCCTTTCCACTGCTTCGAGAAATGTTGGGACACATCCCACGCGATTAGGTAGAGGCGGCTTTGGAGGCAGTTAATCTCGTCGCGGGCTGAGAACTTTCGCTTCAGATCGGCCTTCTGTTCGTGGGTCAAGCCCTCGCTCATGGCCTCAAACATCGCGTCCACTGGTTTCTGATTCACCTTCTGCACGATGTGACGGCCCTCGTAGAGCAGTGGAACCACCGCTTGATCTGCCACCGCGTCGCGGATGGTATAGGCTGGCTCAATGAATCCACCGAACTTGGTGGCCGTGCTTTTCTCCGCCTTCATCAGCGGCGTGCCGGTGAACCCGATGTAGCATGCGTTCGGCAGCGCCTTCTGCATCTGGATGTTCGCGTCCCCGTATTGACTTCGATGGCTTTCGTCCACGAGCACAAAGATGTCATCTTTGAGGCGATGCAGCTCGCGTGCGGCCTTGGCAGCCGTCTCGAACTTGAACAGCACTGTAGTGATGACACTCACTCGCTCGTCTTTGAGCAGTTCGATCAAGTGCGCCCCGGTCTTCGCCTGTTGAGGCTCCTTGCCACATTGATGAAAGGTCTTGGTGATCTGCTCGTCGAGGTCGATGCGATCCGTAACGATCACGATCCGCGGGTTGGGGATGGACGGCTCCATGGCCAGCGCCTTTCCAAGGAGCACCATTGCTAGTGACTTCCCGCTTCCCTGGGTCTGCCAGATGACTCCGCCTTTGCGCCGTCCCTGAGCATCCCGTTGCCGCACCCGTTCCAGCGTGGCCTTGATGGCGAAGTATTGCTGGTAGCGGGCGATTTTTTTCACTGCACCGCCTTCGTCATAGAGGATGAACTGCCGGGCTAACTCAATGAGCCGTTCCGGCCGACAGAGCGACCAGAGTAAGTAATCCTGCGCCGTGGGCTCACGCTCGTGCAGCATCTGTTGCTCAAAGGTTTCCCGCGCCAGAGCAAAGGGGCCGGTGAAGAGTTTTCGGTAGTCCTCCGCGCGCAGGGGGCTGTTCACCACCGCTCGGACCTGGGCTTTGACATCCTGCATTTCCTTCCACTTGGCCCAGAACTTCAGGGGCGCACCGGTGGTAGCGAAACTGGCCTCATTCTTGTTCAAAGCCACCACGAGCTGGATGTAGAGGAAGAGCTGGGGGATCTCGTCCCCTTTCCAGTTTCGGATCTGCTGGTTCATGGCCTGTTGCAGCGAATCCTTTTCGTCTGGGCGCTTGCACTCGATGACCACCAACGGGATGCCGTTCACGAAGCACACGATATCCGGGCGACGCGGCTCTTTGCTCCCCGTCCGCTCTACCTCAAACTCGGCTGTGACGTGGAAAACGTTGTTGCGAGGGTTCTGCCAGTCGATGTATCGGACCGTGAATCCCTTCGTCTCGCTACCGATAGTCTGGTCGAGGCTTTTACCTAGGGTGAGCAAATCATAGACTTTTTCACTCGTGCGCACGAGGCCTTCGAAGGGGATATCCCGTAAGACTTCGACAGCTTTGGCGATGTTGTCCTCCGAAAATGGCAACTCTTGCCCCTTAAAGTGGATTCTGTTCAGGCGACGGAGCTGTCCTGCAAGTATGTCCTCCAGCAACACCCGCCCCAGTCGCTTCCTCCGCTGTTCGTTGCATTCCTCAGGAGTGAGATAGGTGAACCCCAGTTGTTGCAACGTCTGCAGCGCCGGTATCTGGCTGATCAGGGCTTCGATAAAGTTTGGAGTGGTGGACATGATCTAGCCCTCGGAGGATTCTGGTGTGATAGGGGTAATGGGACCGGATGTGACGAGTCGATGGTAAGCGTCGTCGGTGTGGATACTGATCCATAGACCTTTCATAGACCGCTCTGTCCCGATAATAATCATTACCAAACCAGCGAGCTGATGTTTGGATAACCGAAAACAGTCGTTCATGGAACAAACATCGACTTGTGAGGGCACCGGGCATGGTTCGGGGTGCGTGTGCCATTCGCCGATAAAATGAAGCCCAGCGCTGAACTCTCTGTCGATGGTGCGTTGCTGAGGTCCAAGGGCGGGCCGGAATGACAACCGGGTCCGCTTGTCTTGTGTTTCTGGCTCCGTGGCCCGGGCGATGCGGACGAAATTGGTTTCGATGCTGGCTAGCAGCATCCCTCCAGCCTCTGGGTCCGTAGGTCTGAGTTGGCGGTAACGTTCAAATGTCGCAAGCGCTCGAGGCTCAATACGAAGGATCTCATTCCCGGGTCCTGTTCGGAACTCGATGCCTGCTTGGATTGCGCGTTCCCAGTCCATTTTAACGGCCGATTAAACACTCCCGCGCCACAGCCCACGACTGGCTATGGAACTTGCCGTGGGGTGAGGCTTGGATCATAGCGTCCCACGGAGACCGCGCGATCAGTCCATGTCTGTCAAATTCTTCCTTTGGACCGAGGTAAGTACGGAGCTCTGATTCCCTGCAACGAGCAACAAGTGTATCGGCGACTAATTTTACAGTCATTGAGGCGGTTGGCATCATCTCCGCTACCCCGTAAGGTTGATAGAAACCGCTGCATCCACGGCCTGCAACCTGGCTGACGATCTCAGGGTCCGTGACACTGAGCTTGAACTCACCCCACTCATTGCAGCCACAGGCCAGGCATCCTCCTTCCAGCGGGTGTACGAGCAAGGCGTGACCCGCAAGGCCCTGCTGTTCTATCCATGCGAAGACTACAGGGAGTGGATTGACGGTGCGGCGCGCCCAATAGTTCAGATCGTATTCTACCTCCCACACACCCATAGTAGAAACGACCAGGTCCACCCCTTCTAGCTGTGAGGGAGTGATCGAAAGCAGCTTCCGGATGTCCGAATTCAGATGAACGATGTCGAGGTGTGGTGACTCCATCTGAAGAAGTTTTCGAAGCGCTTCTGCTTTCCTAGTTCCAACCTGCAGGCCACCTAAAACATGGCGCCCTGCGTTGTCCCAACTGAGCGTGTCATTGTCTATCAGGAGGAGATGTCCGACGCCCATCCGAGCTAGCATGTGGGCTACGTAGCCGCCTAGAGAGCCGCAGCCAACTACAGCGACTCGCTTGGTGGAGAGATCGGTCCCATTGCCTCCTCGTGTTCGAATGTGTTGTGGGTTTACTGACTGGACGCCCCGCCTAGTGACTGCGAGCTCGGTTGTTTCATTGGGCGCGCGGAGCGACAGCACTTCCCATGGCACGGTTCCTTTACGAAAACCTCTGACGATCTCCTTCTTCCCGCTTCCCCCGTTCGCAGTAAAGCTCACCGCGGCGTCTATGAACCCTGAGGATGTTGGGATGCGTAGGGGGATCAAGAACTCTCCGGTTTTCCGAGTCACATGCGAGCGGATCGATTCAGTGAGTGTTCTATTCTCAGGTTCTAGCAACTGCAGTAGCTCCTCGAGAGTCTTGGGGAACTTCCGCGGTAGCAACCGGTCGGTCAGGTCAACCCGTTTGAGTCGTTTTATGGCGTGGAGTGGTGTTTCGGGCTTGCCTGCTCTTTTGCACCACTCTTTTAGCTTCAGCCTGTCCTCCGCGATCATCCTCTGAGCGCCATCATGTAGATAATACGCTTGCTTGGGTATCTCCGCATCGGGTGTGAGGACTAACACATCACCGCCTTCGCCCGCGTTTCTTCTCCAATAGCTGAAAAATTCCTGCTCGAAGTCGGTGTCTTTCGGAGACTCTAGGAGTGTCTTGGAATAGTTGATTACATGGTCAATAGCTGCCTCGGGCGCTGAGATCTGTGAGGCTGCAGCATTCGTTGTGAGGCAGAGGCTACCGTCCTCCTCGACATGCGGGATCACGAATCGAAAGTCGCTTATGGGCTTTACGCGGATCTTCGGCAGTGACGACGGAAACGACTCGAGTAAAAGCAACTCGGCTGCAACATTTCCGATTCCTGTCTCTAGCACAATCTCCCAAGCGCGAGGGTAACCGTCCACGTGGATCTCGCCTGCTTCCGGAAAGAGTTCCAGGAGTCGTTGAGCTGCCTTGGCCGCTGCCCATTCAAACCGTTGCTCGAAGACCGAAGCCATTTAGCCGAAGCGCGTCTCCTTCTTCACAAAAGGGGCTTTCGGGGTGGAGGGTGCGACTCCATTTCCCTTATTCCGCTCATTCTGTTGTTCGTCCTTCCTATCGAAATCTTCAAAGAATCCTTTCGTTTGGAATACCCAATCCCATGGTTCTCGCGTCGCCT
>JAEUHE010000202.1 GCA_016793885.1 Verrucomicrobiales bacterium | reverse complement strand
CAAAGCCTTAAAGCCATCTGCCTCGGTCTCGTGGCGACTGCCCTATTGATCTGGGTGTTGTGGCCTGCACCACGACGTTCGTCGTCATCCGTCCCAGATGCGGAGCAGCTTGATCAGAAGAATCAGCGAGATGTGAGCTTTATGTTGGGTTTCTACACTGGTCTACCAGGCGCCGCAGTAGCTAAGTATGCACTCAGTCGTCTTGAGGAGGTCCACGGTCGGAAGGCGACACCTGGGGAGATCGGATTTGTAGTCGGACTTATTGTTTCATGGGCTTGGTGACATCGACTCTCCTAACGAGATCGTCGACTGAACCTCCGCCAGCATCGGGATTCCGGATCTCATGACCATCACTGTATCAGCCACTTCGTCGATCGCCCTCTTATGGCGGCGGTCAGTCACGATTGGACGTTAGGCCGCTCTACCATGCACCGCCGACTACTTAATCTCCTGCTCGCTGTTGCGCTTCTGACGCTCATCGGCTGTAGCAAGCGAGAACGAGTGGCTTCGGGCTACGTGTTGGTCACACCTGAAAGCTGGAATCCAGACGGCCATCCAGGGACGGCTCTACATCGAGGGCGTCACGTCGTTTGGGGCAACGTTTACACCGGCTACTTTCATCCTGCCTCTGCCAGCAGCTTCTCACGCGACGGGATGATGGTGTTTGTTGGACCTCCACCTGTCGGTGACAATTGGTATTCCTATCCGCAGTTGTTTGCCGTGCGAGGAGATGGCCCACCAGTGGTTCTCAGCGAGCGCCTGTTACACCAGCGTTTGGCGGTCTTCGACCACGGCCACGAGGCGAGTGATTTCGCAGTTCGCCATCTTGTGCTTACGAATGGCGGCTTTCGAGTCGAGTTCGAGTACAACTCGGTTATCAAGACTTGCGATGTTAGTTGGCCAGACATCAAACGGTTTCTTGACGAGGCGGACACGTCAGCACGTTTGGTGCATCATCTGCTTAGTGATTATCGACTTTTACCATGAGACCTCGGCCTAACCACCTATCTAGCCCGCGGCGTCAACTGACATAATGATTCTTGAGCGGAATATTTCATCCGTTGAGCAGGGCACTCAAAGAACGCTCCGACTTAATTTCGTATCAGCAGCTCGAGTTCTTCGCTCTCGCGCCAAGGCGGAGCAGAAGATCCGGCTAACCACTCGAGACCAACAGCCCTTAGCCTCCGAGTTTTCTACATGATCACCGTTCCTGCATCCCAGGTTTCACCCGAGTTGGTTCTCCGTCGGCGGGCTGCGGATCAGTGGGGACGTTCAGTGGAGTTATGAATAGATGCCCGAGAGACCGGCAGATCCTCGCAAGCAATGACGCGAACGGCTACCGTTATTACAGTTGTGAGCATTGCAGCGGGTTTTGGATTCCCGGAGTGGCTTTGAACCGTGTGCTGGCGGAGAAAGGAATCACAGAACTTGGAGCTATGCCGCATGGAGAGGTTGGAGAAATACAATGTCCTGATTGTCTGGCGGAGTGCGCCGCGTTTTCAATCGATGGTTGCCGACTGGACCGCTGCCCTAGATGCTGCGGGATCTGGCTTGATTCGGGCGAGCTGCGACGAGTCAGGCGGCTTTTCCCAGAAGGATCAGAGGTCGTCATTGCTGACGAGAGTCGTGTCCCCACTGAGAATCAGCCGGCGCTTGTCGCCTGGTCTTTGCTCGATGTTGTTGGGAATTTGTTCCTGCTTATCCTGCGCTGAGTCCCACACCGAACAAGCCCGATCGAGGACAACCCCTACCAGCCTCCGGATTTGCCCAGCCCGTCATGACCATTTCAACCGCAGTCAGACTTGCCGATTGTCACCTCACAGGTCGGGGTGCCTCATCGGGAGGTCGTTCGGCGTGACTATCAGGAATCGCCGGTATGACGACGAATCACTCAATAAGGTCGCAAGGTCAGTCCCATTAACAACCAAAGGAATGTAGAGCAGCCGAGAGCTGAAGAATGAGAGGTGTTGGGAGAGTTGGGATGGAGTGTAGGGAGAGGCTGCTCTCGGATGCTTTACATTCCCGGGTTGGACGCAGCCTCTGCGCGCGAACTTGCCAA
>JAEUHE010000201.1 GCA_016793885.1 Verrucomicrobiales bacterium | reverse complement strand
GGCGGACATCAGTGCACCAGTGACTCCAGTTGCCCCGACAGTTGTTCCAAATATTCCCGCACTACCGATAACGCTACCCGCGACGCCGGAAAGATATAAGGCACCGGCTCCAAGTGCGGTAGAGCCAGCGGCAAGAATGCTTCCGATAGCTGCGGTGCTCAGATACGTACCAGCGACATACCCAGTTGCCGAAGTGACGATCATGCCGCCAGCGGCATGTGGGACGAGTGTGCCGCCAGCAGCGAGCGCGGCGATTATCGGAATAAGTGGTAGCGGCATATCTATTCCTCCAAGGCGTTTATTCTTTGGGCCTAACGCGAGAAGCATACCGTATGCGGATCGTGGATGTCCGCTTACGGGCGCCAACGCTCACCGTCGGCTCCGGGCCGGACTGAGACCTCCGCCAGTGATGCGGCACAAGGCCGACGGCCCCCGTCCGTCTCGACCCGACCCAGAGCCGTCTGATGATGTTTGCAACGTCGAAGTCGGCTCTCTGCTCTTCACGCTGCCTGTCTCTGCTTCATGCTGAGGGCCCCGGCTTCGGCCAAACAGGCCGTTGGCACACTACTTGTAGTCAGCGGCTTGAATAAATTCCAAAAACACGACCTAAAATCTACTCATCGCCGCGAGCTTCACTATCTGAACAAGCCTGCGAGCAGAAGCCACATTCACTGCAAATGAGGTGACCACAAGCTGCGCAATTTCTGTGCCTACCGAGATACAAAGGGCTGGCCCCGCACTTGACTAAGACTGGGTCCCGGCGCCATCCACCGCAGTAGGCATAAAGAGTCAGCCAATTTCCGTCACTTCTCATGCCGCTCAGGATGTGTGGGTGTGTAATCTTAAATGTCGTGAAGACTTCCTTACGCCTCAAAATCTCATTAAAGACGATGCTAAGCATTCGTAGCAGATTGCCAATGTATTCAAGTGAGTCCTGCAATCCCACTGGACGTGCTCCACCAGAGGCCAGCCCATCGGGAAAGATGGCATTTGACAATAAATGCAAAACTTTATCCGGCGATTTTCTGGCAGTTAACCCCTCCAGCATGTAACCAATAACGTAGCAGTAAAGACTCGGTCTAGAAAGGCCCACTGCCCTCTCTAGGCTACGCAAATCAGCCCATAATCGCAGTTCTGTTTCATTGAGCCCGAGTTGCTGAACTAGTGTTGAATCATCAGTTAGAGTGAGAAGCCATCGAGGAATGTCTGCGGGTTTGAGTCCAGCGGAAATGCAATGATGCAATGTCTCGGAAATAGTGGAAATCGCACTGTTTCTGCCGGGATAATGTTCAATTGGATACTCAAAAGCCCATCCTGCTACAAACTTAGGCTTCCAGATGCCTCGCAAGTCCAGCAATTCTCCGAAGCGAGACCGCATCCATGAATACAGTTTCCTGAAATCGCTGACGTTCGCTTGACCAAGTATAAGACAGGGCTTACGTTCATCCATCCCCATGTCGTTACTTACATATTCGGACAATACACCAGCTATGCTAACTTCTTGACCCGATACACGTTCGGTCTTAAATCTTGGTATGGTGTGCTCTACGTATGCATCATGATTTGTAAAAGATCTGCGAGAATTTTTTACGTCCACAGGGTGTTCATTAACGAGTAGGTCGAAATCTCTCCACCTCTCCTCAAAGTCACCAATCTGGCCAATGGATATGTCAGCCACAGAGCATCCGAGTTTTTCGTAATAATATTTAGCTGCAATTTCTGCCTGCCTAGCCGAGGCGAGGCGATTCGCTTCGGAGGGTTTCATAAAATCTTCAAGATCTGAAACCTTCGACAGCTTGGTATTGCGCCAGCTAGAGAAGTTACTCCACACGAGACAAAGCTTTAGGTCACTTTCGGAAAGGATAGTTGGACATATTTCAGGAGATATTGGAGTCCAACTCAATTTCAAAACTAAGTCCCTAATGGGTTGGCTAATTAGCTCTCTAGCAAGAAGTTCATCTAGCGTCGATTTATGATGTTCATAATTCACACTATCGATTTCGATCGTAACAAAAGATCGTTCATCGAAACGAGTGCGTGTATAGGGCCGCACTCCTTCACAGCCATATCGCTCATCAACCAAATCAACGATTTCACCATAGACATCGTCGACTATAAACCTTGAGCCTGTATCATCCTCTACTAAAGCTCCCTTAAGCTGACGAACAGAAAGCACCTTCATAAGTATATTGCTAGGCAACCTGACTTTTGACATAACTGGAGTTCATCGCGCAATCAAAAGACGAATAAAAAATTCTCGGGGTTGCGGGGTCAGGGGTTGCGGGGTCAGGTCTTTCATCTGCTCATCTGTCACCGACTGTGCTCGACCGATAGGAGTCTGTTTCAGGCTGCCATCATCGATCGTCTCTCGTCGCGAAAAGAATAGAGGACTGGAAGGTAACCGCGGCGGAATCGGTTTACCCTCTGCACATCCGCCTTGGGTCAATCAACGAGCCCCTCGTCTCTCAGTCCCTGTAGAGGATCAGCGCCGGCGAGCACACTTTCGACAATGACGCCACGACGTATGCGGTTGATCCTGTCGTTAGAGGCCTGAATAGCCGCTTTTGCATATGTTCCTACTGCAACGTTCGTCGATGTCATGCCCTGCTCATCGACGTCCGCATAAAAACGCTCGAGTCGCTGGATGGCGTCAGTAGGCGATAGATTTGCCCGGTCCGACAGCCTTCTGTCGACTGAGATGATGGCGCTAAAAAGGTCGGACCTTTTCCAGATTCTGGAGCTTCTCGGAAATCCGCATTCGTCAATGAAGTCAAAGACACGTGTGAGACGAGCCGATACCTCAGCGCTCATTGGGAAGCCTTCGTTGAAGTCGCTTAGGTACCTCTCCAGCATCTCATCCCGATCGAAGTAGCCGGCTATCATGGTCACGATAAGCTGCAATACAAAGCGTACATCTCCCATCCGCTTGATGTCAGTCGGGCGGAAGACTCGATGCGTCTCAAAAAAATCGTGTTCTGCGAAGCCCGACGCAAGGGTCATTAGTGCCCCGGTGTAAACTGCATTGTTTATTTCGATCTCGTTCAGCGCATATTTCGTGGAGTTGATGCGTCGAAAAACCTCGACGATTTGTTCAGTAGTGATTGATCCAAGATCACGTACAGTGACGTCGTAGTCCAAGAACTCCCTCTTGCGATCTTCATCGAGACTTGCATAGGAGGGTAAAGCGGTTCCATACGTCTTGGGGTCGCCGTTGAAATAGTCAAAGATCGTTGTTACTCGTTGTTGACCATCTACGAGCAGCTGCTGCCCTTCGCCCGTATCGACGTCAACTGGCCCATTTGCAACATAGATCTCTGGAAAGGGCATACCTTTAAGAATGGTGTCCATAAAGCGGATCTTGTCCTCAGTCGTCCAAACAAGGCGGCGCTGAAACTCAGGACGAGGAACTAGTTTCTGGTCTCTGGTGAGTGTGATCAACTGCCTCACTTTGAGGCTGGTCGGTGAAGTTCTCATACCATCTGCTCCTGCTCACGCGCGACTCTAATTCCGCGTTGTTGGTAGGTCTCAAGAAAGTGTTGCGAGTGGTACAGAGCCAACCTCACCCGCTTGTTTCTCAATGGTGCGTATTGCTGCAACTCTCTGTAGGCTTCGTCCCAGTCGGTGCACCTTTGAGGCTTCGGCGACGGAAACTGATCGGGCCTGAGCCAGCCGTGATACATGTAACGCCCAAGTTTGGACTGAACTGGAAAGGATGCTGCATGGGCACCAATACTCGCCAAGTCACTCCAAATCTTCCCGTAAACCACGGGACTGATGATCGCAATGTCGATGTCAGAGATGCCTGGTCGGTAGCTTCGATATGCGGGCTTAACTACCACGCCATTTACTCGCTTCTCAATAAACGAGAAGCCCAGCTTTGCAGAGCCGACGACTATCGCTGTGACACGCTGATCGGCTATCAACTGGAATTTTG